>JBAVRC010001120.1:0-7126 GCA_049694615.1 Thermosynechococcaceae cyanobacterium
CAAGGTTCGGTCTTCTTCTGGCGTCAGGTGGGCTTGGAGGCGGGGTCTCATGCAGTTGCTCCATTATGGGATTCTCTCCCTCAATCTTCCTCCATATACCTTCGCTTTTCAACCCAAACCTACTTACTTCGAGAAATTCAAGCAGATAATCCACCGACTACCTTAGCCCTCTATCGGCTATTGCTGGCAATTCTTCATCGAGCTTATCAGGGGCCACGTAATGAAGATCATTGGGAAGAGATTTTTGAGGATAACGGCAATAAGGCGATCGCCTATCTCCAGCAACAGGGCGATCACTTTGACCTTCTGCATCCTGAATATCCCTTCATGCAGGATCCGATTTTACCCCTTGACAAAGCTGTCCCCTTTTACGCCATCCATACAATAAGTACCTCCCATGTGTTCTCCCACGAGCACGAATGGAGTGGCTACAGTATTTCTCTGCCTCAAGCAGCCCGCTTATTGGTTCGTCTTCAGGGTGTGGATATTACTAGCTTAAGAGCGTTCTATGTTGGGCAAGCTAGCGGCAATCGTTCAGCGGTCAATACCCCAACCATTAACGCTGCTAATGTTTTGATTCAGGGAAGTACCTTAAAGCAAACCCTCTTGTTCAACCTAATACGGTATGACCCAGACGCAAGTTATCCAAGCGAAGTGACAGGAGAGGATCCCCCAACCTGGGAAAAAAGCTATGCAGGTGAGCCGAAGAAGACGGTCCCTCAGGGCTATATCAGTTATTTAACCTTTCCTTGGCGACGATTACGGCTGTTTGTCGAAGATGAGGCTATCAGCCAAATTGCCATCACGATGGGCAATGCCTTACCGGATAAGGTTTCGCCGCAGCAGTGGGAATGTGGAGTGGCTTACCAAGAAGATAAGCCTGTCCGGTTGAATCTGAGTAAGCAACTTTGGCGAGATGCAGATAGCTTCATTCTTTCCGCAGAAAAAAACTATCGACCTCGTGTAGTGGACTGGTTGGCAGATTTGAAATCTGAAGATTTAGTGGAAGATGTCGTGACATTGCAAGTTACAGGCTTTAGTGCAGATAAAGCCAAACCGCTAGGGTGGAGTTGGGAGAAATTCTCGGCCCCCCGGCAATACATCACCGATAGAGAACTGGCAATTGCTCTAAAGCTTGCAATCACAACGGCTGAAGAACATCAGCAGGTCTTTCGAGCCTTTCGAGGCAGTCCCTACTTTGCTCTAGCAGAAATTCTTAAAGGAGAAGCTAGCAGTTTAGCCAAAGCACTAGACGGGGAATCCCGCTACTGGGCGGCTTTAGATCGAAAGTTTCCAGAATTGTTAGAAGCTTTACCCCAAAACAGCCGAGCTGACCCAGATGGCGTGATTCGCTACGGACATCAAGCGCTGCCTGCCTGGACTCAGACGGTACAAACTGCTGTTCGACAAGCTTTTACAGATTCAATTCAGTCGATCCGAAACTACCAGGCGCGAGCTGCGGCATTGCGATCGCTGGAATGGAAACTAGCCGAATTACGAATGGAGCCTGAAGAGAAAGCCGCAAGAAAGGCAAAAGCTGCGGCTAAGAAAAAAGAAAAAGTTACAAAATAGGGAAACTCAATGACTGTGACTCAAATCTCATCCGAACCACTAGAACGGCAAATAAAATTCTTTGAAAGTCTCCATCGTCGGATTAAAGATGACAACGGTGCAAAGGCTGCCCTAAAGCGAGCACTTTCAGGTGAGGAAAGGCATATTCGCAGTACTTACTCAAGTGTGCTGCCCTGTATACCTGATATTAATTGGCAACAAGAACTCTGGATTTTAGTTGCTTGTCTATCGGTTTACTATCCTCAGCCCTTTAACCGTAAAAATCAGCAAGATTTTGGCTATAGCTGCCGTGGGTTAGCCAATGATACTAACTCTAAAGGTGCTGAGCGTCGGTTTCGGGCACTGTTAGATACTTCGCTTGAAGATCTTCAGTCTCCCCTAACTGCTCTTATACGTCAAATTAAGACTAAGGAGGTACGGATTGACTATCCTCAACTACTGGCTGACCTATGCCAGTGGGATCATCCTGATCAATACATTCAAGATCGATGGGCACGAACGTTTTGGGGCGTTTCTAACCTCGGTGAAGAATCGCCAAAATCTTCATCAGAGAACAAAGACTTTGAAGCTTTAGCTAACTAAGGAGGCTGCTATGCAATCGTATTCAGGCAACGAGCAACAAATCATCGACAAAATAAGAGCGCTCCCACTCTCTCAAAGGATTGAAGTGGAAGATTTCATCGACTTTCTAAGTCAGCGTCGCGATGACAGGCAGACTGTCCTCGCAGCCACTCAATTATCTGAACCTTCCTTTGCTCAAGTTTGGGATAACCCTGAGGATGCAGCCTATGACGACCTATGAGTTTGGGGATGTTCTTCTTGTTCCATTTCCTTTCACAGATCAAACAACGAGTAAAAATCGGCCCACTGTTGTCATTAGCTCAAGTGCTTATAATGCTGCGCGACCGGATCTAATTTTGATGGCCGTATCCAGCTAATTTAAAGTACCACTCCTGTTTGGAGAGGTTAAAATTAAGGACTGGCAATCAGCGGGTTTACTCAAAGTATCGGTTGTTAAATCAGTTATAACAACAATCGAGAAAAGCCTTGTAATCCGTCAGCTTGGAAAACTTCAGACTTCAGATCGTGAGTCATTGGAGCATCTGCTGCAACTCATCCTGAAAGAATAATTCCTGATTTATTGACTAATTCATGCTCTAAGGACAATTTGATCATGCAACTCGAAATTCATATCCTGCAAAGCTTTCCTCCTGCCAACCTAAACCGTGATGAGAATGGAATGCCAAAATCTACGGTATTTGGCGGTCGCCCCCGTGCACGAATTTCTAGTCAGTGCCAGAAGCGGGTTGCCCGCGAGTTCTATCACACGTTTTCTGACTTAGATAAAAACCTCTTTGCCAAGAGGTCAAAAGACTGGGGGTCTAAAATTTCAGAACAGCTTGAAAATCAGGGAATCATAAAAGCTCAAGCTGACTTGGCTGCTGCCTGTGCGGTTTCTGTGTTTACTGAGAAGAAAGATGCAAAAGGAAAAGCCAAAAAGAAAGATGAGAAAAAGAAAACTGATGAAGGTGAGGAAAAATCTGAGAAGTCTGATACAAGTCTGTTTCTAGGCAATAATGAAGTTCAAGCAATTTTGAATTTTCTAATTAAAAACTGGCGACAGGTCGAGTCAGATATTTCCGGCAAGGAACCTACACTCTCAAAAAATCTCGTTGAGGGTATCAAAGCAACTGTCGAAGCCAAAGCTAAGCCTGGTGATGTTGCTTTATTCGGTCGAATGATGGCAAATTTACCTTCTGGAAAAGTTGACGCTGCGGTACAGGTCGCTCATGCAGTTGGTGTTAACGCTCTAGAGCAAGAATTTGACTTTTTTACGGCAGTAGATGAGCTAGCTAAACCAGATGCGACGGGAGCGGATCATTTAGGTGAGATGGGTTTCAATAGCTCCACATACTATCGCTTTGCCATTTTGGATACTCAACAGTTAATTCATAACTTAGGAGATGAACAAGGGGCAAAAGCAGTTGCAAAAGCTTTTGTAGAAGCATTCATAAGGTCAGTTCCAACAGGGCATCAGCACCAATGTGCCCATCATACGGTGCCTTCTATGGCTATGATTGTGGTTCGGAAGGGACAGCCCATATCCTTAGTAGATGCTTTTGAAAAGCCTGTGCGTCCGTCCTATGATTCAAGTCTAATTGAGACAGCAATAGAGCAGCTAGATACTCATTGGCAGTACATGACAGAAATGTATGGTGATTACAACCTAGAGCATGTTGGGATTGTTTGTCCAAAATTTGTTGGGAAGTTAATTTCTCTAAAGAGTTACGTCGCCCAGCCCGAAAAGCCAAGTGGAGAGGAGAAATCTAAAGGTGCTTTGGATGCACTAATTACTCAATCGATCGCCGCTGCCTTCCCTGGAGTCAACTAACCATGCCAACGCTTTTAATGCGAATGCGTGCCCCAATGATGAGTTGGGGCGATCATAGCCGCTTTACCATCCGTGATACCCGTCGCGAACCGACTAAATCTGCGGTCATTGGTCTGCTGTGCGCGGCCCTCGGTCGGCCTCGCTGGGAGCCTATTGACGATCTAGCTACCCTCAAAATGGGGGTGCGAGTCAATAAAGAAGGGATTGTCCAGTGTGACTACCACACCGTCATGAGCAGCATTAAATCCAGTGGTGCAAAAGGCGATACGGTACTGAGCGATCGCTACTACGTTGCAGATGCCGATTATCTTGTGGGTCTAGAGGGGGATATTACAGTGCTTGAATCCCTCGATCTGGCGCTGAGGTCTCCTGTCTGGCAACTGTATTTCGGACGCAAGAGCTTTATTCCCAGTTGTCCGGTCTGGGTAGGCATTGTAGATGCTCCCTTGTTAAAGGCACTAGAGTACCAAATTTCCTATCCAGAGCCATTTTTTCGCAAATTGCCCGATCAACTGCGTTGTCTGATAGAGGTTTCTGAGAGCAACGATGTACGGCAGGATGTGCCAATTGATTGGCAAAAGCGGTTGTTTGGTAGCCGTTGTGTAGAACCTAGATTTTTGGATAAAGCGATATGTATCTCTCAAAGTTAGTGCTGAATGAACGCGATCGCAAAGTTCGCTCAGACCTTGGCAATGCTCATAATCTGCACCGAAGTATCATGCAGGCGTTTCCTGATGAAAATCGAACAAACTCTCGTTCCGACTGGAATGTATTGTTTCGTCAGGAACCAGATAGCGATGTTATTTTGGTCCAGTCAGATGCCGATATTGAACCCGACTGGACTCAATTGCCAGCGGGGTATTTGGCGAATCATGTAGCCAAGCCCTTCGATTTACAGGCCAGTCAACTGAAACCGGGACAAATCTTCCAGTTCCGCCTTAAAGCTAATCCCAGTAAGCGCGATAAACAATCTGGAAAATTAATTGGGATGTTTCATAGACCGGATCAAGAGGTTTGGATAGCGCGAAAGGGCACCCAATCTGGATTCAAGATTGAAACTGTAGATGTGATTCCAACCCCCAAAGTATACGGGGAAAGAGCCAAAGAAACTGCACCCATCCAGATCTTTACGGTGTTATACCAGGGCACCCTTCAAGTAAGCGATCCAACCTTATTTGTCGAGGCGATTCGGCAAGGGGTTGGGCGCGGGCGTTCCTATGGGTGTGGGTTGTTGTCGATCGCCAAGTTGGGTTACTAGCTGAGTTAACGTAACTGGTCAAATTCTTCTTCTGTAATGCCTAACTGTTGAAGAATTTCGCAAAATAGCCAGCCTCCAATTTCGGCATTGCCGTGCATTGGGATGGTTGTCGATCTGCCGTCTGGGTGTTTCCACCGCGCATGACTGCCCTTTTGTCTGGCTTTCTCAAAACCAAGTTTACGGGCGGCTCTCTCTAGCTCTTTTGCTTTAGCAGGCATGAGCTACCACAAGATTCACGTTATCGGGTAAGGGCTTGCCTGCCTCTCGATACTCGTCTTGGATCATTTCAAATACAGATACAAGCTCCCGCTGTGCTTCTTCTGGCGTAGCGCCCCAAGCATGGCATCCCGGCAGGGCAGGGACATGGGCAACAAAGGTGCCGTTATCGTCTGGAATGATCACAGTTGTATAACTATGCAGTGATCGCATTCTTAACCCGAATCATTAGCTCTATTGCTCTAGCATACACCGCTGACTTTTACTGGAACCTATTGCATCATGGCTAACCTCCGGACGCTGCCCAAGGCACGGGACAACATCAGCTTTTTGTACTTCGAGCATTGCCGTATCGAACAAGACGATCGCCATTTTCAAAGAAAAAGACAAATTTCATGTGCCCTGTGCCAGCATTGCCACGCTTTTGCTTGGCCCTGGCACGTCGATTACCCATGCAGCCATTAAGACGTTAGCCGACAATGCCTGCGAAGTGCATTGGGTGGGACAAGATGTCTTGAAATTTTATGCCACTGGACGAGGTGGGTCTGGGAATACAGAACGGCTTCAGCATCAAGTTGGGGTATGGGCAGATTCGTTACAGCGGCTGGGGGTTGTCCGGCGCATGTATCAGTTTCGCTTTGAGGAGGATTTGCCAGAAGACTTGACGCTTCAGCAAATTCGAGGGCATGAAGGGGTACGAATTCGCACATTATATAGCCAACTCAGTCAGGAGACCGGGGTGGAATGGAAAGGCCGGGACTATAAACAAACGGATTGGAATGATGCTGACCCCATTAATAAAGCACTTTCTGTGGCCAATAGTTGTTTGTATGCGGTGTGTCAGGCTGCATTAAATTCGGTAGGGTATTCATCAGCACTAGGATTTATCCATACGGGCAAGCCTTTATCTTTTGCCTACGATATTGCGGATTTGTATAAGGCTGAGACGACGATTCCGGCGGCATTTGAGGCTGTGGCGGGTACTTATTTTGAGTTGGAGTCTTTTGTGCGGCGGAAGTGTCGCGAAAAGTTTAACCAGTATCGTCTGATGCATCGCATTGTGCAGGATGTGGATCGGATTTTGCAGTATGGAACGCCTGAGGAGGAAGCTGAACCGATTTGTTTTCTATGGGATGACCAGTTGGAGTGGGTGCAAGGTGGTAAGAACTGGTCTGAGGAGGACTAGATATGGTGGTGTTTATTTTGGAGAATGTCCGTTCTACGCTCAGAGGTGAGTTGAGCCGATGGCTGTTTGAGGTAAAGACGGGGGTGTTTACGGGTCGGGTTTCTGCGTTGGTGCGGGAACAACTCTGGCAGATGATTGAGAAACAACTCGGTAAGGGTTCTGCCGTGATGATCTATTCTGCGAATAATGAGCAGGGGTTCAAAGCCCAGATGCTCGGAAATCCGTCGCGATCGCTGGTAGACATAGAAGGGTTACTTCTAGTCAAAACCTAGGAAAATCATTTATTTTAGAAGTGCTTTCCCCACGCCTGTGGGGGTGAACCGGCCACTAAGACGAATCGGGCTAGACAGATTTCGCTTTCCCCACGCCTGTGGGGGTGAACCGGCACCCTACACGCATGGCCCAACAAACCAGCACGCTTTCCCCACGCCTGTGGGGGTGAACCTTCGACCTGACCTTGAATAAGTACAAGGTGCAAGCTTTCCCCACGCCTGTGGGGGTG
>JBAVRC010001121.1:0-4686 GCA_049694615.1 Thermosynechococcaceae cyanobacterium
AAAAGCTTACTATACATGTTGTCCCGGCTTAAACGCATACCCGACATCTATAGCCAGTGAATCCAACCTAGGCCAGTTATCGTATCCCCTGTAGCATCAACCTTGGGAATACCCTATGAACCCCGCAAAGTCTGTCCAACATGCCATTGTGATTGGCGGTAGTGTGACTGGACTCCTCGCCACCCGCGTTCTCAGTCAATACTTTGCCCAAGTCACCTTAATCGAGCGAGATCCATTGAGCGATCGCCCCGAGTCCCGCAAAGGACAGTCCCACACCCGTCACCTCCATGCCTTGCTGGCCACGGGGAAAGCCGTTTTGGACCGCTACTTCCCGGATTTGATCGAGTCTTTGCATGCGGGCGGTGCAGTTCTGGCGGATATGGCTCAGGCCCCCCGATGGCATATTTTTGGCGGCTATCGGATCCAGTACGAGAGCGGGTTGATCGGCATCTTGATGAGTCGTCCCTTTCTGGAAAGTCAGATTCGCGATCGCGTCCGGAGGCTACCTAACGTTACGGTCTTGGATGGAACCACCGTTGAAGACCTAGTGGCCACTCCCGACCGATCCCAAATTACGGGTGTACGCATTCAACGTGCCGCCGGAGGGGGGTCTTACGAAACCCTGAATGCCGACTGGGTGGTGGATGCGAGCGGCAGAGGGTCCGCCTCGCCCCGATGGCTAGAAACCTTGGGTTATGCCAAACCCCCAGAGACAAAGGTCACGGTGGGCGTAGGCTATGCTACTCGTCTCTACCGTCGGCAACCCAACGATCTGCCCCATGCACAAGTGGCCATCGTTGCTGCCGACCCGCCCCACTGCCAACACGCCGGCATGGTCTTTCCCATCGAAGGCGATCGCTGGATAGCCACATTGGTGAGTTGGGGGGGTGAGCAACCCCCGCTCGATGAGCAAGGCTTTCTTGCATTTGCCCAAAACCTGTCGGCCCCGGATGTGTACCAGATCCTCAGTCGCGCTGAACCCCTGTCCGAAATCGTCGGCTATAAATTTCCCGCTAGCTTGCGCCGCCACTATGAAAAATTAGCCCGATTCCCAGGGGGGTATTTAATCATGGGGGATGCCCTGTGCAGCTTCGACCCAGCTTACGGTCAAGGCATGACCTCAGCGGCCCTCCAGGCAACCGCCCTTGATGATCTTCTTCAAATGCAACCCGACCTACAAAAACTGGCCCCGCGATTTTTTAAAAAGGTTGCCAAGATTGTCGATATTCCTTGGCAATTGGCTGTCGGGGAAGATTTTCGTTTCCCGGAAACCCAAGGCAAAAAAGCATTTGGCACCGATTGGCTCAATGCCTATGTCGCCTTAGTGCATCGCGCAACCCACACCGATCCCATCGTCTATGGCGCGTTGCTCAAGGTCATGAACCTAATGGAATCCCCCACTCGCCTACTCCATCCCGCAATTGTTTGGCGGGTTTTACGGGCCAACGTTCAGGCTAAAGTTCTCAGCAAAAATGACGAGTTTAGCAATCTAAGGTGGTTTCCAATTCCCAAGGCGTGATAGCGGTATGGTATTGGTTCCATTCCTGATGCTTGAGCTTGAGATAAGCCGTCAAAAATGGTTCGCCCAGCGATCGCCTTAACACTTCATTCCCTTGCAAACACCGCAATGCGTCTAATAAGTTTCCTGGTAAAACGTTAACCTGATCGGTGGGGAGCGGATCGGTGTCGTTGTTATTATCTCGTCGAACGCCGGGATTGCTTTTTTGGACGATGCCATCGAGTCCGGCGGCAATCAAGGCCGCAGGGAGTAAATAAGGATTGGCCGATCCGTCCGGCAAGCGCAATTCAAATCGTCCGGCATCGGGAATGCGGATCATATGGGTCCGATTGTTGCCGCTATAGGTTGCAGTATTGGGAGACCACGTTGCCCCGGAGGTGGTCACCGCTGCATTGATTCGTTTGTAGGAGTTGACCGTGGGGTTGGCGATCGCGCACAAGGCTTCAGCCGAGTTCAATACCCCTGCAATAAACTGATAACCCAACAACGAAAGTCCTAAATCCCCTTCTGGATCGTGAAAGAGATTTTCATGACCCGCCGTATCCCAAACCGAAAGGTGCGTATGACAGCCATTTCCCGTCAGATGGGCAAAGGGCTTGGGCATGAAGGTAGCGCGAAATCCATGTTTTTCGGCGATCGCCTTGACCATGTACTTAAAGAAGGCTTGTCGGTCGGCGGTGATTAAGGCATCGGCATACATCCAATTCATTTCAAACTGGCCGTTAGCGTCTTCATGATCCGTCTGATAGGGACCCCAACCGAGGGATAGCATCCCATCGCAGATTTCGCGAATCGCGTCGTAACGCCGCATCAAAGACTGTTGGTCATAGCAAGGCTTACTTTGGCGATCGCGCGGATCTGAAATGTGTTCGCCATCGATATGCAGCAAGAAATACTCGCATTCCACCCCCGTTTTGACCCGATAGCCTAGATCTTGCGCCTGTTGCAACACCCGTTTGAGCACCACTCTAGGGGACTGGGCCAAGGGTTCCCCCGTAATATGATGTAAATCCGCTGGCATCCAAGCTACATCGGGTTGCCAGGGAAGCTGGATCAAACGCTCTGGGTCTGGAATAGCCAAGATATCTGGATCGGCAGGGGTCAGATCAAGCCAAGCGGCAAATCCCGCAAACCCTGCGCCACTCTCAGCCATTTGATCAATACTGGCAGCCGGGACGAGCTTGGAACGCTGAACCCCGCACAGATCTGTAAATGAAATCAAAAAATAGCGAATTTCCTGCTCACGGGCGATTTGGGACAGTGTGGTCATAGGGCTTAAAGGTCGAGTAAGGTTTGAATTTTGGCGCGAATAAACGCGGCATCGGCTGGATTTTGGTAAGGGTTGCCCGCCCGATGTCCCCAAATGGAGGGAATGGGATGGTACTCGGCATTGGGGATGAGGGCGGCTTCCGTTTCGCAATCTTCTGGGGTGAAGTAGAGGTCGGTTGTTGCAGGCATGATAACGGTTTTGGCTTGGATGGCCCTCAACGCTGCTTCGTAATGGCCTTGGTAGCACGGATTATCGCTGACATCGCAATGGAGCCAAGTATCGAGCATGGCCAAAAGGTTGAGGGGATCGCGTTTGCGATAGCTGGCTTCCCAGGCTTGAACCAAGTAGTCTTCGAGGGACGCATAACCGAGTTTGTAAAATATTCCCTCCCGGTAAAAGGCTTGAGAGGCTGCCCAACTGGCATAAATCCGGGCAAAGGTGCGAAACCCACGATCAGGGCTTTGGGCAAATCGGGTTCCGGTCCAGGCGGGGTCGGCGGTTAAGGCACTGCGTAAGCTGAGCAGAAAAATGCGATTGTGATCCGTGGTGCGGGCCGTGCCGCATAGGGCGGCAATACGTTGAACGCGATCCGGGAAGAGCGCACCCCAGTGGTAGGCTTGTTGCGCCCCCATGGACCAACCGTAGACCAGGGCAAGCTGCTCAATCTGAAATACGTCCTGTAAAAGCTGCTGCTGGGCGTACACATTATCCACATGGCTAAACCAAAAGCCTTGTTCGGCTAGCCCACAATCGCTATTGCTGGGCGAGGTAGACAGCCCGTTGCCAAACATATTGGGAATAATCACAAACCAACGGGTTGGATCTAAAATCCCGTCCGGTCGAATCAACCAGTCAATATCTGAATGCTGTGCGCCGTAGGAGGTGGGATAGAGAATGGCATTGGTGCGATCGCGGTTTAAACGTCCGTAGGTCTGATACACAATCTGCACGTCCGGTAAACGGACACCGCACTGAAATTCAAAGGTTTTGAAGGTAAAACAATCGGTCATACCGTGGGCTTAAACGCTGCGATAAGGTCGCGATTGACCGCGATATAGCCCGATGCCACATGGGCCCAATGGGACTTCAATTGTTGATGTGCGGCGGGGAGCTGGTGAAAGGGCATGGACGGATAAAGATGATGTTCGGCATGGAAGGGCATATTCCACATCAAAAACCGCAGGGGCCATAGGGTTAGGGTGGTCCGGGTGTTGGTGAAGGGATTGCGATCTTCACTGCATCCGGTGTGTTCCGCCAGCAAGATAAACCGGAGGATGGGTTGCCCGACCGCTAGGGGCAAGAGCCAGTACAAGAGAAACCAGGGTTGTTGGGCGATGACCGAGATGAGAATGGCGATCGCATACACGGCCAACTGCGATCGCGTTGAGCGAATCACCTCAGCACGGGTATTTTCGGCAATAAAGGGGTAGCTGTCTAACTGACCTAGGGCAACGCGGGTATGGGTTTTCAGCTTGCCCCACCACCACGGTAAACCACTGAGGGTGAGGAGATAATCGCCCACGGATTGCGGCAATGGATCGCTGCGTTCGGGATCTTTTTCGGGGTCTTGGGTGTAGCGATGATGCCAGGTGTGATAGCGGCGAAAGAAGGCACTGTTATAAAACGAGAGAAGACCAGCCAGCCAACAGACTGCATCATTGAGGGCATTGTTGGCAAAGGCCGTGCGATGGGCGCATTCATGCAAGGGCGCAAACATGGCGGCCAAACCAAAGCCGTAGACGATGAGGGCGGGGAGTGCGATCCAGTTTTGTCCCCAAGTGGTGCCCCAAATCCAACCGCTGACGCCCAGAATGAGGAAATGGGCAACCAATCGGATCAGCCCTTGCAGCGTTGATTTAACATTCAAAGCTTTGAGTGTGTCGGTCGCTAAAACAGT
>JBAVRC010001122.1:0-8769 GCA_049694615.1 Thermosynechococcaceae cyanobacterium
TACAAAAACAGATTGTTTATTCTTCAACCCATCATACTGGGCATAACATCGTGCAATGAAAAGCGAATATCACCCGGATGTATTGATTGGGGTTGCGGTTTGCTACGGCTGAGCCAACGTTTGCCGAAATTCCCGCAGGGCTTGGCTGTGGTTGTCCAATTGAATGCAATGAATCAGCACATTCAGGTCGAGGTTTGGCAATTGGTCCGATTGCGCGATCGCCTCGTAGCCCTCCTCGCGTAACCCAAAGATGGATAGCTCGTTTTTTTCCCAGAACCACACTTCAGGAATTTGCAGCCGTCGATAGGCATTTAGTTTATCGATGCCACCACTCGTCATTACAACCTCAATGACCAAATCGGGGCGATCGCGATTCCGTCCTAATTCGTAGGACTTATCGGCTTCGCGCTTGACTAAGCCCGTTTCGCTTTCGAGGGTCATGGAGCCTGTCGGCGTAAAATCAATGCCGATCTGTTCCAGATAGATATCCAGGAGTGCGCCAATTCGCTCTTTAATCGTCTCGTGGGGTCTGCCAGGCATTTTTCGGATTTCTAGGATCCCATCTAAAAAGGAGAGGCGAATACCAGGATGCGCCAAAAGTTGTTCGGTGAGTTTGAATTCTCGCCAGGTTAAGCCATCAATCAAGATGGGTTCTTCTCGTTTTTCTAGGGTAGCTGTCATGATGATCGCGTTTTTATTGCATTTTTACTCTTGTCGAAATGCTTACGGAACTTACTGCGATCGCAACCATGTTTGCAGATCCGAGAGACTGGAAAAATCCAACAGTGCATCTCCCAAAACTTCAAGCTGTTCAACCGTTAGAGACTCAACTTGAACTTGTAACTCCTGAGGCAACTCACCCACCCGACGCAATAACTGGCGAAGAATGAGCGATCGCTCGCCCCGTTCGTAACCCATCTGTTCACCTGTGGTCATACCTTGTTCATAACCAATCCGTTCACCTGTGGTCATACCTCGTTCGTAACCAATCCGTTCACCTGTGGTCATACCTCGTTCATAACCAATGCGTTCACCGGTTGTAACGTAAGTCACCTTTCTTGCCTCCTCAAATGCTTTGAGCTCTGTCCAACAGTCCCGTTCTAAAGCCTCTGGCAAGATCATAACCCAATCAATAAAGCGATAGAGATCTAGAATCTCCTGCCGTTGATAGCCCTTCTCATACAGCGCCCGAATGAGACTCAACTTCCACACTTTGCGTAGCCCAGCGTCCGGACGAGTCTCCATGGTCTTCAAATGGGCCATCGTCACGGTTGCAAACGGATTTTGACTCGACTCCAGTTCTGCCCAGCGTGCTCTAAAGTCCAGTAACTTGGCGATACCAAATTCAAAATTCAGTACGGTATCGGGATATTCGGCTCGAAAAAAATTGGGTCGCCAGTTATGTCGTTCGTCGCATAGAATCGCCAAACTAATGGGTACCTGACGAAATTGGTCGAAAATCCTCAAATTATACGTATACATCCGTTCAGCAAAATCAACCTCGGACTGACTCTGGACCTCCACGTGGATGAATAGCCAAATTTGCGATCCATTCTTCATTCTCACTTTGACCAGTTGGTCCGCATATCGACGGCCTAATTCAGCATCTCTGGCAATCTGCTGAAATTCCTTATCCAGAAACTCATGGGGGTATTGCCAATCGATCAATGCAGCCGTACTGGGAAAGAAAAATGACAATGCTTGAGGGAAATATGCCCGTAATATATCTTTCCAAGGTGAGTCTAGATCGGTTCTTTCAGCAGCCATGTCGTCTCACTAGTCAATCAAAAATATTTTGCAAAAAATAACATGAATTATTTTCAAACGGCTTTATTTTAGTACAATAGTCCCCTTGAACAACCTGAAAAGCGAATTCTTTTGAAAGACCGACCCTTGAAACCGCGATCGCGCTATGGGTTGCTGATTCCCTATCTGCGCCCTCACCGCACCACATTACTGGTGGCCTTGCTTTGTATTCTGGGTTTTGTACTCACCACACCCCTGATCGCGGCACTGCTGGGCCAAATCGCTTCGGATGTTGGCAAAGGCAATATGACGGCCCTCTTGCGTCTGCCGGGAATCGCAATGGGGCTGTTTTTGGCCAGAGGTGGGTTTCAATTTGGCCAGGATGTCCTCATGGCTCGCGTGGCCTTGGCGATCGCCCTAGATGTTCGGCAGCGGGTCTATCGCCAATTGCAGAGCCTCAACATCGACTACTTTGAAACCGCCGCCACCGGAGACTTGGTTTACCGCCTCACTGAAGAAGTGGATCGCGTCGGCGAAGTCATTCATAAACTGTTTCACCAGTTTCTGCCCTGCACCTTGCAACTGGTCGCCATTCTGGGCTACATGATTTATCTCAACTGGCAATTGACCGTGGCCACCCTGCTGATTGCCCCCTTCATTGCGGTTTTAATCGGTTGGTTTGGCGAACGGTTATTGCGGTTCTCGCGCCATAGTCAGACGCAAATCTCAGACTTATCGTCGTTGTTGACGGAAGTGTTTAGCGGGATTCGCTTAGTTAAAGCCTTTGCTGCTGAGGACTATGAAATTCAGCGGTTTTTACATGCCGCTGAAAAAAATCGACAGGCCAAGTTCGCCGCCGAACGGGTCAAAGCGATTCAGTACCCCGTCGTGGGTTTTCTGGAAGCCATGGGGATTGTGTTGTTGTTTATGCTGGGCGGTTGGCAAATTGCCCAAGGAAATTTGACGGGTGGGGAATTTATTAGTTTTGCAGCGGCGGTGGCCCTGATTACGGACCCCATTAATATTGCCACTAACAACTACAACGAATTCAAGCAAGGGGAAGCCTCCGTCGATCGTGTGTTTGAACTGCTGGACCTCCAGCCCACCATTGTGGAACGGGCCAATGCGATCGCCCTACCGGCGGTGCAAGGTAAGGTGGAATACCGACAAGTGTCCTTTGCTTATCCATCGGGCCGTTCGGTCTTTCAGGACTTGAACCTGGTGGCCAAACCGGGAGAGTCGATTGCCCTGGTGGGCACCTCAGGGGCCGGAAAAACGACCTTGGTCAATTTATTGCCTCGGTTTTATGAGCCGCAATCAGGACAAATCCTCATCGATGGGGTGGACATTCAGGACGTAACACTCAAAAGCCTGCGGCAGCAAATCGGGATTGTCCCTCAAGATACGGTGTTATTTTCCGGCACCATTGCCCAAAATATTGCCTTCGGTCAAGCCCATTACGACCTCGCTTCCATTGAAGCAGCGGCTAAAGTGGCCAATGCCCATCAATTTATTACCCAGTTCCCCGACGGCTATCAAACCGTTTTGGGCGAGCGGGGGGTGAATCTCTCCGGTGGGCAACGACAGCGGTTGGCGATCGCCCGTGCCGTGTTGTTGGACCCGCGCATTTTGATTTTGGACGAAGCCACCTCTGCCCTCGACTCCGAGTCAGAAGCCTTGGTGCAAGAAGCCCTAGAGCGCCTCATGACCGGACGGACGGTCTTTGTAATTGCCCATCGTCTGGCCACTGTGCGCAATGCCGATCGCATTATTGTGTTGGAACAGGGCCAGGTGGTTGAAACCGGAACCCATGCCGGATTGATGGCCTATGACTCGCGCTACGCCAGGTTTTATACGCAACAATTTCCTGCTTAAAGGGAAACTAAACGTAAAAACGCCATAGCCGCGTCAAAGCAGAAACATACCGACTGCCTAGATTGAAATTGGAGCGAGTCTCGATCAACCTCGAACTCACCTCCAACTGTTTCGATCAAGACTTGAAGCAAGTTTCTGTTGCCATGAAATCACCTGTTACCAACTCCGATAACATGCTCGCGCTCAACGCCCCAGACCTCAGCCCAAAGAAACTCCCTCATCCGAGACCCTTGTTCAAAATTTTGCCTTACCTCGTTGGACTCCTGGTTGGTGCAGGGGGTGCATCGGTAGGAAGTTATTGGGCATGGCACAGCATGGCCCCCTCCCAAATCGCTTCCTTTGGTCCCTATCCTGCCCTAGCTGAACCCACAACCCAACGATTACCCATCCCGTCCCAAGGCAGCAATTTTATTACCCAAGTGGTGACCCAAGCTGGAGCCGCCGTCGTTCGCATCGATGCCTCTCGCACGGTGACCCAACAAGTCCCCGATGTGCTGCAAGATCCGTTCTTTAAAGAATTTTTCGGCAATGCTGTGCCCAAACCCTCCGCCAAACAAATTGAGCGCGGTGTGGGTTCTGGGTTTATTGTCAATGCCAATGGTCAGATTATTACCAATGCCCATGTGGTCAAAGGGGTCGATACGGTTCAAGTGACCCTCAAAGATGGCCGCACGTTTAAAGGCAAAGTCCTTGGTGCCGACCCGACCACAGATGTCGCCGTGGTGCAAATCAAAGCCGACCGTCTACCCACCGTTAAACTGGGCAACTCCGACAAACTGCAACCGGGCGAATGGGCAATCGCCATTGGCAACCCCTTGGGCCTCGATAATACCGTCACCGCAGGCATCATCAGTGCCACTGGTCGCAGTAGCGGCGATGTCGGGGTTCCCGACGAGCGTGTTAACTTTATCCAAACCGATACAGCCATTAATCCCGGCAACTCTGGCGGGCCGCTTCTTAATGCCCAAGGTGAAGTCATTGGCGTCAACACCGCCATTATCCAAGACGCCCAAAGCATTGGATTTGCCATCCCCATCAATACCGTCCAGGCGATTACCCAACAACTCATCGCCCACGGCTCCGTCTCCCATGCCTACTTGGGGATTCAAATGGCAACCCTCACGCCAGCCCTGAAACAAGACATCAACCAAGACCCCAATAGCGGCCTCACCGTAGAGGAAGACAAAGGTATCCTCATCCTCAAAGTGATGCCAGACTCTCCCGCTGCCAAAGCCGGGGTCAGGGCTGGAGATGTGATTACGAGTCTGGAAGGAGAGGCGATCGCCAATGCCGATCGTCTCCAGCAAGCCGTCGAGGCGCGCACCGTCAATAGCACCCTCCGTCTGGGTATCCGTCGGAATCGTCAATCCACCGATGTGGCAGTCAAACTGGGCAAATTGCCTGCTCCGCAAGCGGATGATGATAATTTGCCGGGATGAACGTTGCTCTCCACCCTATGCCTCCTACGGAATGGGCGGATTGATCCGATCTATTCCGTGGGCACTTCTCTATTGGTAAGGTTGAGATAACGCCAATTGTCCTTGCGAACTGTCCTTGGATGTGACTGCAATGAATATTTTGATCGTGGAAGATGAAGCCGAAATCGCCCAACTTTTAAAGCTCTATCTCGAAAAAGAAAGTTTTACCTGTCAGATCTGCCGAGATGGACTCACCGCGCTAAGCAAATTTCAAGACTTTAAGCCGGACCTCGTGATCTTAGATCTCATGTTGCCGGGACTCGATGGGTTGGAAGTCTGCGCCCGCATCCGGCAACAGGCGACCGAAAAAGATCCCTATATCCTCATGCTCACCGCCAAGGGCGAAGAAATTGATCGCATTGTTGGCTTGTCCACCGGAGCAGACGACTACATGGTTAAGCCCTTTAGTCCTAGGGAAATGGTGGCACGGGTACGGGCTTTATTGCGGCGAACCTTGCGTCAGGGCGGCCAACGTCAGTTGCAACAAACTCAACACTTTCTCATCGATCAAGAGCAGCGTCTTGCCTCCCGCATTGAAACCCATGGAGAAACTGACCTGCAATTAACGCATCTGGAATTTCAATTGCTAACCACTTTTATGAGTCATCTTGGACGGGTGTGGAGTCGTGCCCAATTAATCGATAAACTCTGGGGCAGCGATTTCTTTGGAGACGAGCGTGTGGTGGATACCCATGTCGCCCGATTGCGCAAGAAAATTGAACCCGACCCCGCGAATCCCTCCTTTATTAAAACCGTCATCGGGGTTGGCTACAAATTTGAAGACGGACCAGCAGACTCCCTTAAAAACATGCCAGAAGCAGCCATTTACGAGTAGCATTCCTATGGAGCAACGCCATTGTGTCAACGGAGCGATGCTGCGTTGCCAACGGCCCTCTCTTTCCGATTCCAGTGATCAAAATTAACCTTCAATCGCGTTTATTTCTCTCCCACCTGATTGTGATGATCGTAGGGGTCAGCACCCTAGTCACTGTTGGGAAGCTCTATTCGCCCCAATTTTTTGTACTGCACCTGGATATGCTAGAGGGCGAAGGATTTCGCCTGGGCGTGAGGCGCGATCCGATTCTAAAGGGATTCGATACTGCCTGGAGTAAGGGAGCTACTTGGTCTGTCCTCGCTGGCGGAACAGCTGCTGGGGTCTTAAGTTGGTTAGCAGCACGGCGAATTGTGCAACCGCTCCTCCAAATGGAAAAGGTCACGCGGCAATTTGCGCAAGGGCATCTGGACGCTCGGCTGCCCCAAAATGAAGTGCCTGAATTGAACCAATTTGCCAGCAGTTTTAATCGGATGGCTGCTAATTTAGCCGATGTCGAACAGCGCCGTCGGGAAATTGTCAGCGACCTCAGCCATGAATTGCGCACCCCCCTCACCATTTTGGAGGGTTATCTAGAGGGACTTGCCGATGGGGCGATCGCCCCTAGTCCCGACATCTATCAACGGCTAGCCCAAGAAACTGCTCGTCTACGGCGGTTGGTGGTGGATTTACAAGAACTGTCCCAAGCCGAAACCGGTTATTTGCCCATTCGGGTTCAAGCCTTTACCTTGCCACCCATTTTGCATAATTTAATCCAAAAATTTTCAGATCAAATCTTAGAATCCGGGCCAAGCCTAAGCCTCAATTGTGCCAGCGATTTGCCCCTCATCTTGGCCGACCCAGAGCGCGTCGAGCAAGTGCTCGTCAACTTAATTGGCAATGCCATTAGTTACACCCAAGAAGGGTCTATTACGGTTTCGGCCCATGAAGTCAACGGGATGGCTTGGATCTCGGTCAAAGATACTGGGCAGGGCATTGCGGCGGAAGATTTACCCCATGTCTTTGAACGGTTCTGGCGTTCCGAACGGGCGCGTTCTGAACGTCAGGGGGGCACAGGCATTGGGCTAGCCATTAGCCGACGGTTAGTCGAATTGCAAGGCGGCGAAATTCAGGTCGAGAGCGTGCTCAATGCAGGTAGTACCTTTCGGTTTTCCTTACCCTTGGTATCCTGATGGGGCAGCACTGCCTCCGTATGTGACAGCCGTGGCCCAGAAGTGCCATAGCATTGCAACAGCCCGACGCTAAGGTTAAGATATCCTCCTCCTTCTGCTCGTTATGCCTGCATTTCCCCTAGTCCTGACCGTGATTAGCGTACCCATGATTATTGGCATTGTGACGACGTACCTGCTCTTTCCGCACAATAAGCCCCCGGTCCCCTAACCCAACCCAAATCCTGCTTTCGCCTAGGATCGTAGCTCGGCAACAGGAATGATACACTCGCGGAAAACTGAGGCGGCCATGACCCTCGATGCTTTCCCTAGCACACAATTCCAATACCCCATTGCGGCGATCGCCTACCCCATCTCTCACCATAAAAACGAAAACTTTGTGAACAAGTCGCTAACATCGCTGGCGAGCTAACGGCCTTGAATTGAGCGGATGCAGATGCACTTTGAGTCAAGTATAGCGTTTGCCGACATTCCGCTCCAATGAAGTGTTAGACAAGTACAGAATGATAACCTCAACTATTGAATTAATGACTGAACAGATAAATTTAAATCCTCTACCAAAAAATATAATATTTCTATCTGTGCTTAACTCGTCTAGTAACAGATTTAAGGGGGCCAGAAGGTAGAGTCATCTTAAAAACTGTGCCATAGCCTTTGCCCCCACCATAGTATGTCGTGCCGTAAAAGCTACCATCATTACCCAGCGTTAAACCTGCATAGGGACTGGACCCATTAGTACTTTTAAAATTAACTAAGGTAGTGAGAGCACCGGATGGCGTAACCTTGAATATTGTTCCACAAGTATACACATTGCACTTATTACTAATTTTGCCGCCATCATAAGT
This sequence comes from Thermosynechococcaceae cyanobacterium, assembly GCA_049694615.1. Taxonomy (GTDB): domain Bacteria; phylum Cyanobacteriota; class Cyanobacteriia; order Thermosynechococcales; family Thermosynechococcaceae; genus JAAURS01. The sequence goes on from JBAVRC010001122.1 coordinate 7,946, forward strand.
GGTTCCGTAAAAATTACCATCGCTAGCTTGTAACAAAGCACCAAGAGGTTTAGACCCATTAGTACCATTAAAATTTACTAGAGTAGTCAGAACTCCTGAAGGTGTAACTTTGAAAATGGTTCCTCCTCCATTGCTTCCCCCATTTTCGGTCGTACCATAAAAGTTGCCATCGGTACCTAAAGTCAATGCTCCATAGGGATTAGCTCCTTCATTGCAGTGGAACTCGTAGATAGTAGTGGGCAAACCTTGCGGTGTGATTTTGAATATAGTCCCACAACCATTGCCGAAGGTTGATGTATCTCCACCGATAACCGTTGTGCCGTAGAAGTTGCCATCGTTCCCTAATGTTAAAGCTCCAATAGGCTCGACTCCTGAAGTACCTTCAAGATAAGACAAGTGGGTATATTCCCCCGATGGTGTAATTCTGAAAACACTGCCACCAAGCTTACTCGTTACGCCCCAGAAGTCACTTCCTAAACGAGTAACACCAGCTTGAAGTCTACCTGTTCCATTAGGAAAACTAAACAATCTGGTAAGAGTTCCAGAGAGTGTCAACTTAAAGAATGTTCCCCACCCTTCTGTTCCGCCTCCATAAGTAGTGCCATATAGATTTCCATCATCCAATAGAATTAGATTACCGTAAGGATTCTGTCCATTAGTTCCTTTAAATTTAACTAGAGAGGTAAAAGTTCCAGTCCAGGGCTGTTTCATTCTCATGAAGCTGTTGATATGGTAGGGAGTCAGCCCCAAACATCGTGAGTCTCCCCCATGTCTGCAATTGCTATTGTCGAAGCCTTCAGCGATCTGCCTGATAAACGTCGTGT
>JBAVRC010001123.1:0-5219 GCA_049694615.1 Thermosynechococcaceae cyanobacterium
TGTTGGTGCTGCCCAAGCGGTTATAGAGAAACGTCGCGCTAGAGGGGTCCACCACCCGATCCTTGGGTGACTGAATAATGAGGGCGGGGTTACGGATCCCAGGCAGTTGCGGTTTAACCTGTCTGATCAGGTCCATAGCGCTGCGCACTGCGGCTAAGTTAAAGGTTCGGAAAAAGGCAGCAGCACGAGCCGCTTTTTGGATGTCGGGGTCAAAAATAGGTAGCCCTAGACGGGGTACATCGGTAATTAAGAAACCAATACTGTTGAGATAAGCTTCCAATGGCAACCCAAAGTACCATTCGTACTTCAAGCGAAAGTAGGGGGCCAGTAGCACGAGCTTAAAGACCGGATGCTGGGCAGCCAGATACAGCCCTAAGGGACATCCCGTCGAAAACCCGACCAGAGAGATCTGTTCATAGTTTTGGGCTAGGGCTTGGTAGGTTTCCAGAATGTGACCATACCAGTCTTGCCAACGCGATCGCGGCATGGCATCAACCCGTTGGTCATGCCCCGGATACAAAATACCCTGCACCGTCAGTCCCTGGCCATGGAGCCGCAGCCCTAATTCCTGCATTTCATAGGCCCCACCGCCCAACCCGTGGAGAAGTAAGCAAGCGTGGGGATGATCGCCTTGCAAAAAGAATGGTTTGTTTTCAAGCATGACCATCGACACTGATTATCCTCGTATCTTGGCCCAGAACCGACCGAATGAAAAGCACCCTAACTCGCCCTTTGAAACCATGCCAAGGCACGGTCCAGTTCTCGGTTGAGCTGCACTTCATCTAGATCGTTGTTTTCCAGCAGATAAGCGCCCAAATAGCGCCGAGCCAGCCAGACGAGATCAGCCTCTATCCGCTCCGAACGCGCAGAATCCTCGGCCATATAACGATCCATCACGTCTGCTTTCCCCGCTAAAGCACGGGCCTGAATGCGCTGCTGTCGGATGGCATCTGCGACATCTAGCACCAAAACCTGCACCCCTGTCTTCTGTCGCCATCGGCGTAAAGACTGCACCAGGTAACGGGGCAGTCGGATATCGTCTGGGCCTAAATAGCGGTGGCCCAAGGCAAAAGACAGTAAGCGTAATGCCGTATGACTAATGACAATGGTGACCCGATAGGGATCTTGCTTAAACCGTTGACTGTCTAGCCAAAGCCATCCCGCAACGATCAGCGGCAGGAGCGGACGAAGGAACGGAAACACCGTCAAAAAGATGCGCTCCTGAGCCAAGGCCAAAAAGCCCTTATCTTCGCTGGTTAAGGCTTGGGTGGGTTTTGCGCTCAAAGCCCCTGCTCGTTTTTCAATCGGCTGGCCCCGTGGGCGTAATCGATCTGCCAAGGCATTGGCAACATGATTTTTGCCCGCCGCATCGGTTCCTAAAATGAGGATGAGGTTGGGCGACTCAAGTTTTAAACGAACGCGGTCCATCGGCAACTGACTCAAACGAACAACTCCAGGACAGATTGTTCCAATTGTTTTAACCCAGCGAGGGATCCTTGAATTAAACGGAATCCTTTACGGGGTTCGCGGACCAGACTTAGGGCCAAAGCCGTTGGCTTTAAGGTGCCGTGTTCGGCGATCGCCGCCGACAGGTCCGGCACATCGCCACAGGCATCGTCACTCACCACCCGCAGCATACCCACCGCCACCCCTAAGCCTTGTAGTCCTTTGAGGAAGGCATAACCCTCCATATCCACCACCTGGGCACCATAACACTGACCCAAGTCTAGTTTTTCATTGGCTCGATGCACCATGCGATCGCATGTCAGTGCCGTGACAACGGTCACAGCATTTCCTAGGCGTTCTTGTACAGTCAAACGTAAGGCCGCATCACACAGTAACGGGGGAACGGAGGTGAATACCCCAGCGTCAAGGCAGGTATGGTAAAGTACGCGATCGCCCACGTTCAACTTGGGCGTTAAGCTGCCGCACAACCCCATCACGAGCACAGCCGGAGAATGGCCGAGACGGGGCAGTTCCGATCGGTGCCAACGGTCTAAATAGGCTTGAATTGCTTGAGGTCCTATGGGAATGGGAAAAAGCGCCGTATGCCCCAACCTACCGCAACGCTTCAGCCCTTTTCGAACCGCCTTAAACTCAGCCCCTTGGGGTGCAAAGATTGCGCAGATCGGATCCCCCATGCCATTCCTCACCTTGTTCTTCGCTACGATTCATATCATAGAAAATCAGACAGTTTACAATGCTGTCACAGAAAAAGGAGCGATTTGGGTGCGCTTATGTTATCTTCCTCGGAGAGTAAGTTTTAAGAACTGTATCTTTTTGCAGTTCAGGGAGAGAGGGCCAAGTTTGGGGGGACATGTTCTGTGGGTGCAGTCGAACCTTCAATCGCCTCTATGTTAGTTGTGTGAGTGTCTTGAGCCGCTTTTGAGTTTGGTGTCTTGCAGGAGTGAATGGATATGGTTCAAATGGCCCTGGATTTTCCCACTGATCAACGCGAAGTTGATCGGTTTTGTCAGGATATCCTACCCAAGGTATCGCGGACCTTCGCATTAAGTATTCGTTTTTTGCCCGGTCAATTGGGGCGATCAGTGCTGTGCGGCTATCTCCTCTGTCGGATTGCCGATACCGTTGAGGATGATCCCAAAGCGTCGGCGATGGCTAAAACGACGTTGCTAGAGCAACTGATCAACTGTTTTGAAGACCCGGATCTGGCGGATCGTTATGGGCAATTAACCCATTCGGTCAGCGGGGATCCAGCTCATCTGGAACTGGTACAACAAACCCATCAGGTGTTCACGCTGTATCGCAGTTTGCCGCTCCAGTCGCAACAAACGCTGCAACACTGGGTCACCGAGATGATTATTGGGATGAAGAAGTTTGTAAACCTCTATCCCAACGGTCTGCGGATTCAAACCCTGGAAGAGTACAAGGAATATTGCTACTACGTGGCAGGGACGGTAGGGTATTTGCTCACCGATTTGTGGTACGAGCATTCTCCCTTTATTAATCGCTCGACCTATCAAGTCCTGCGCAAAACTTGCGCCGAGTTTGGCGAAGCGTTGCAAACGGTCAACATCCTCAAGGATATTGCCTGGGACGCGGAATGCGAAAATGCCATTTATATTCCCCAAGCATCCTTGGCCGAACAAGGGAGCAGCCACAATCATCTGATGGATCCGGCCTATTTACAACAAAACCACGCTGCCATTAAGTCCTTGGTGGAGTTGGCTTGGACGGACTTAGATAAAGCCGCTGATTACCTCACGGCGTTGCCTCATGGCTGTATTCCCATTCGCCTGTTTTGTATTTTGCCCTTAATGTTTGCCTATGCTACGTTGCGGGACATCACCCAATCGACGGCGATGCTGCAATCCGGTGGCAATGTCAAAATTACGCGGTCGGAAGTGAAAGCGCTGATTTTGGCCAGTCCTTGGACTGTGGTCAGCAATTGGCTGATTCGAGGGTTGATCCGCACCGTTCGTCGGACTCCCTTCCGTCTCTGGCTATAGACGGTTGCAGGTCTCAAACGGGGTTGGGTCAGGAGGCGATCGCTGTCAGCCTGATAAGGTATAGAAGCATTCGTTATCCCGCCGCTCAAGGCTAAGGTATGAGTGAAACTGCTTCTTCCGCGTCGCTGGGAGCACGACTACAAGCCCTGCGGCGCAAAATCGGCTTTTACTTGGACGATATCCAAACGCCCCTTGGGGTGACCATCGACTTAGCCATCACCCAGTTGGTTTTAACCTCTAGCGGTATTTTTGTGGCGGAGACCTATACGTTACCGCCGCAGGTGCGTTTATTCCTGGATGGATTAAATAATGCAATCCTTTGGATTTTTGTGCTGGAGTACGTGCTGCGGCTGTGGTGTGCCCAGAATCGACTGAAATTTGCATTCAGCATGTATGCAATGATTGATTTGGCAACCATTTTGCCCTTCGTCATTGGGTTTGGCGATATCGGTTTTATTCGGATTTTTCGATGGTTCCGAATTTTACGACTGATTCGATTTTTGGAAAATAAACTTATATGGGGCAGTATTAGTTCTAGCGATGCACCGATTTTGGTACGTATTTTATTTACTTTATTTGCCATTGTATTTGTCTATTCTGGCTTAATTTATCAAGTTGAACATGCAGTTAATGCCAGTGAATTTAATACCTTTTTAGATGCCTTTTACTTTTCAGTGGTCACGATGACCACAGTCGGGTTTGGCGATGTGACCCCTATGACAGAGGCTGGGCGCTTATTAACCGTGTTGATGATTATGACAGGGGTGGTCTTGGTTCCCTGGCAGGTGGGGGATTTAGTCCGGCGACTGGTCAAAAGTGCTGCCCAGGTTGAGATTGGATGTACGGGGTGCGGTCTGGCCTTGCATGACAAAGATGCTGTATTTTGCAAGCGTTGCGGCACGCACTTAGCGGCTTAAGCGATTAGAATGCGAAGAGGGTCGTCATCCTGGCCAGTCTTTGGGCTAATCGTCAGGGGGTGTTCCCTCCAGATGTTTGTTCACTCCCTGGGGCTGCCATGAGACTCAAAACCATTCCCTTGCGTGCCGGTCTAGTTGCTGTGGCGATCGCATTTTTGACCCTGACGAGTTGGTTGTTTAGCCCCCCGGCTTTTGCAGTGGTGAATATACGTCTATTTGATTTGTCGTATAAGGACTGTCCGCCGGAGTTGGCGGAAGGCATTGTGGCCAGTGGCAGTGTGGATGTAGCCAGTTGTTTTCTGATCACCGGACAAGCCGAAAATAAGTCAGGAAAAACCGTGGTCGATGCCGATGTATTTGGCCGAATTTATGATGCCAATAACAATACCGCCATGGAGAATCGCGGTCGGTTGGGATCGATCGAAACGGTTCCGCCCGGCATCAGTTCGTTTGAACTGCGAGTTTCGGTGCCTGACGGCCTAGAAACTCCGCTGACCTTAGAACAGTTTAAGGCGGCTGGTTTTAGTACGAAGGTCCGCTAGATCGCTTTTGAAAAAACAATCTGGTATGGTTTCCACCCTATGAGAAAGATTAATCAAACTCCTAAATTTTAAGACGGCTCCCCCCCCATGACAGCATCCTTATCCCAACGGATTCAACAGTTTTACGATGACTCTTCCGGCCTATGGGAGCAAGTGTGGGGCGAACACATGCATCATGGCTACTATGGACCCGATGGCAACCGGAAAGGCGATAGCTCCGCACCAAGAGTCCGCAAACAGGCGCAAGTCGATCTCATTGACGAACTCCTCACTTGGGCCGAGCCGCAGTC
>JBAVRC010001124.1:0-2892 GCA_049694615.1 Thermosynechococcaceae cyanobacterium
GGCTGTCTCAACCATTTCAAGTAAGCCGACCGTCATCGTTATACTCAGCGCAATGGCATAGATAACAGCCTGCACCAGCCCCAGAATCAAACTAACCCGCGCCAACTCTTCCCGCGATCGCGCATAGCCCGCCATGACGCTCCCCACCAGACTCCCCAGCGCAATGACCCCGAAGGTTAACTCATCGACGGGTAATCCCAAGGGAACCAACAGACTCAACAAGACAACAACCGTCAACCCCAAAAAAGATCCATAAAAACTCCCCATGAGCAAGCCAACCATGGGCAAGGGCGTATAGATCGCCTCCGTCAGACTCAGGACGACAGGAACACTCAGCGCCAACAGCAACACCAATCCATCATCTCGATAGGTCCAGCGTTGATGGGTCCACCGCCCGTAGTAATGTCCCTTAATCCAAAGAAATAGAGCAACGGCGATCGTCGTCGCCAAAGCCATCTTCAATAACCCGCCTATATTGGCCTGTCGCTGACTGAGGCCAAAGTGATCCAGAAGAGCAAAAGTAGCGGAGTTGATCGGTTGGTTTTGCCATACAATGACCTCCCCTTGGCGAATCGACACCATGCTCGGTTCAATTTGCTGAGCCGCGAGTTCTTGTCGACGAAAGGTTTCGCCAGGGTCAATCGCCAAATTGGTCTGGAGCACCGTCGGTAAACATTCCAAGGCAACCAGCCGTTGGTAGCGGCTCAAATCCGCGACTTGAGCCGCTACCCCACCCTGGATCACCTCCGGTGAGACACCGGGTGCAATTCCCTGAGATAGCATGCGCTGCAACACCACGTTGAGCTTGGTTTGAAAGCTAGGCCACTCAGGGTCAGGAATATCCAACATGGGTTTAACATCCAGCGTCGCCCAGCGCCCCGAAGCGGACCGTTGGGCAAACTGGTATTGCGCATTAACCGTTTCTAGGCGTTTGGCCAACTCGGTCCATTTCGGGGTGAGTGCTGGCCGCAGCGCAAGTGTTCTCAACTCCAACCAAACGGGTTTGAGCGCAACATCCGCAGCGACGATAGACGGAACCAGGGTAGACGGTCCCGCTTGAGCTGCCGCTAGCAACGTGTTCAACTGCTGACGATCCATGCTACGGATGGTTCGCTGCCCATCCAGAGAGAGGATCTGCCCTGACATAAAGGGGAGTGGACCCGCTACTTTTCGTACAGCTTGAGCCTGCTTCAGCAGATCGGTCAAATCAGCCTTAATCTTTGCCGTGGAGAATTGGTTAATGGTCCAAACCGTCAAGGCGGATGTTCGCGCCGCTTTGCGATTGATCGCCGTCGCCAACTCATCTTCAATCACTGCATTGGCGGGGGCATGGAAGGTTTGGGGGGCTAGCGTATCAACGGTGAGTTGGGGTTGGTTGTAGTACGGATATCCAATCGCTCCCGTCAGCAACAAAATTGCTAGAATCGCAAACAAAATGGATTCACGAGGACCGTTGCGTCGATGACGGATCGGCGTAGGTCGCACTCGCAACTTGAAGGGCCAAGGCCACTGTTCTATCGGCTTCATCTGACATCGAAAAAGGTGAGCGTGAAGAACCGTTGGGAATGCTATCGGACAAAGTCCATAGGCGATCCTAAATTATCATTATAGAAAAGTTCGTTGCCCGCAGGGTTAGCGTGGTCGGAGTTGGCCCGGCGGGGCGATCGCCACAGTGGACCAACCCTTAGGCGATGGCACGGTATAACTCCCCGCCCAGCGTGCGGCGCAAAGATGAGCCAGGGTCAGCAACCCGTCTTCTAATGCGGCTGTCTCCCCTTGCCAAGCCACTTGTCTCAGTCCCAGTCGCCATTCTAAGGGAAGGGACTTTATCCCATTATGGAACCCGGACAGGGCCGCGACCAGCATGACCCATTCCGGCTGTGCAGCCCAAAGCAGCCCTGCCCGTTGAACCGTCAGACGAAAATCCTCCGGTGTGCTCAACACAAGATAGAGGACCTGGGCGATCGCCAGATCATTACCCAGGTTAGCCTCCAGCAGGTCTGATGCCCCGCAATAATCGGCGAGCCACCGCTGCGCGGTCTGCAAACTCGCCGGGATGGCAGTCGTTTGTAACGCGGGAGTTTGGAGAAGATGGGGAATGAAATCTACGAGGGTTTCAGTTTGTTGCAACTGTGCCACGGATTGAACCACAATCATCGCGCTGGCAAACCAGTCCCGTTGTGCTGTTCCGGCCCGCCCTAAATGGTGCAGAAGGGACTCACTTAGTCCTGCGACACTGCCGGGATGCAAAAAAATCAACGGCAATAGGGCAAGGAGCACATCGGATAGGCGATCGCACGACTGCAACACATCTTGTGTCTGGGGCGTGGGGGTCTTGATCCAGTGCGCCGCTAGCGCCAATAACCGTTCGGTTTGCCTTAAGGTAAGCCGGGGGACAAGATCCAGATCCTGACCCGCCGTCGCGTTCAATCGCTCAGTGCCGTAAAGCTCGCCGAGGGCAGCCCCGACCCAAAGGCCCTGAAGTTTGACATGCAGGGGTTTCATCGGGTTACCTGTCCATCTTGCTGCGGTGTCAGGGGGCAAAATTGTCCGTCTGGCCAGAGGCGTGTCCAGGTCAAGGTTCGACCGTCCGAGTCGAGATGCCATCGCAGCAGGCGACGCGCTTGCTGTCCGGGACCCATTCCCGGCAAACCCAAGGCTTGACGTGGGGCTTCCGTGGCTAAGGCGATCGCCGTTTCCACCCGACAAACCCCCCACTGCACCAAATTTTTGACCCCCTCGAGCAGGGGCAGGGTGGTGCCCGACAAGGTACCGTCTGCCAACCGTGCCGTTCCCTGTTTGACTTCAATTTGCCGACGGTCCCACGGGTATAACCCATCTGGCATTCCTAGGGGCGCAAGGGCATCGCTGACTAAAAACAACTCTTTTTCC
>JBAVRC010001125.1:0-2119 GCA_049694615.1 Thermosynechococcaceae cyanobacterium
GGATGGTCACGGAGATGATGGCATCCAGTCCGGACTGGGTTGCAGGGATCGGTTGAACCGCCGCAATTTCAACGGAGCGGATCTGGATATTTTTGGCTGTGTCGATGCTCGTTACTTGCACCCGACCATCGCAGGCGGAGGTGGCTTTTAAGCTAAAGTGCTTGACGCTGTAATCAAAATTGGGCACTCGGTTTTCCAAAGCAGTTTTAAAGTTGGCATAGTTGATAGTTTGACCCGGTTTGGCATTCGCCAGAAAGGCATTGGCAGCGCTTCTGACGGCCCGTTGAATAGCCTTTTTCGTCGCATTTTCATCAAATTCTTCAGGGGGCGGATTGATCACAACCAATTCGAGTTCAATGGGTTTGGGATTAGGGCGGTCCGTGAGGTCTTCCTCGGGGTCCAGTTCAAAAGTAATTTGCACCGGTTCAATGCCACTGGCGGCACAGAAATGGTCGAGGACGGGTTTCTCAAAGGCTTGAACATCAATCTTTTTCGCTGAAACTCTGCCCACCGTTTCGGTATCATCGAGCAGCACTTGAAAGTCATTGGGGTCTACATCCACCGCAACCACGGGGACCACGGCAGCGGCGATCGCCACAATATCTGCAAACACAACATCGGCTTCCGGGGTCAGTCCTTCGAGATAGTCGGCAACCTTGGCTTGCACTTGGTCGCGAACGGACTGGTTCTCGGCATCAGTGAGGGTACTGGGGAGCGTGAGTTTGAGCGCTCCGGTCATCCGCAACTGTTTGCTATAGGCAAATACATTGCCGAGGGTGGCTTGCTCGACAAAGCTGGCAATCGCCGTTTCGGGGTTGGGGTCGGGATTGGGGCCGGTTTGACACCAGGGTTGGGGGCTGAGTTTGAGGGTGTTAGGGATCAGCGTCACATCAGGGATTTCCGCGATCGCCGTTGTAATTTGGGTGGCGATCGCACTGCTGTCCACCGGGTCGCCCACTTTGAGGCCACTGAAATAGGTGGCGATCGCCCCTCGAATCGTGTCTTCAGTGGACTTATCTAAGCCCTCAATCTTGAATTGGAGATGGATAGGTAAGGGTTTAATTTCCGAAGCCACGCAGAGATAGCGCGGCGTAAATTTCTCGAATTCTTGGGTTTCGATGCGCTTATCGGTGGCCGTGAAGGTTTCGGTTTGGGTGGTTCCGTCCTGACGCGGTTTTTGAGTCGTGATGACAAACTCTTCTAAATTATTGATGCCCGTTAGAGAGAGAACACTCCTGACAATTTGCGAGAAGAGGAGAGGCTGACCCATTTTCTGGGCTTCAATGTATTGAATGATGACATCTTTGACCTGGGTTTCTAATTTGAGTCGATCTTCCGCCGATAATTTCAAATCCGGGCTGGCTTCAATTTGGAAAATGCCATCGACCTGAATGGCGATCGCCGACTTCAGCAACACAAAAATCCCAGCGGCTCGCACCCGTTCAATTTCGGCATTCAACCGATCCACCGCCGCCGCATCATTGAAATCAAGTCCATCGACAAACACCTCAATAATGCCGAACTGCCCCAACACCAAGGACGTTGTGTGAGTCGCTGTCAGCAAATCCAAGGGCGGATCCCCCTCAACTTGCCACGTCACTCCTTCAATTTCCGTGAGTTCGCCTGCTTTCCCTTCCAGGGTGGATTGAACAGCCACGGCGATCGCCGTCTCGGTCGCCTCCAGTCGCACCTGTTCCGTGGTTAGAAACGGTTTAGTCAGGGTTGCGACGGTCGCGTTGAGTAAGGTGCCTTTGGGGATGATCAGCACCTCAGTCGCGACCTCACGGGTTAAGGTCACCTGTCCTTGGGCAAAATGAAAATTCTCGCGAACTTTAACATCCTTGACACTGGGCAGACTTAACAGCGCATTTTCAATGGAGAGTAGGGTCGCTTTACCGGAGGAAATTAAGGTATTTTTGGCGCGATCGCGCAGTTCCTCATCGGTCTCGCGTCGCTTGCCTGAGAACCGGGTCGCATCGGGATTACTCACCGATTTAATGCCTGGAATCGGACGAGGCATGACCACCAACGTTTCCAGGGGGGTAATTTCCTCCTCGCCGCGATTGATGGCTTGAACTTTAACCTCAACCGTGGGTTGAGCCTTCGGCAACACTTTGGG
>JBAVRC010001126.1:0-3331 GCA_049694615.1 Thermosynechococcaceae cyanobacterium
CGATTGGGGTCAGCGTACACCTCAAACGTAAAGTCAGGATAGACAAATTTCTCAAAGGGGTCGGGCATTTTGTGCCAGCGCAAATTCCCATTCGTGAGATAGTCGAATACCGCTTTCCCCGTGTCGCCCTCGCCCATGTCCCCCACGTAGTGCAGCCCGACATCCCAATGAAATTTCCCCTTGCGTTCAAAGGTATGGGTGAAACCTCCAGGGGTGAAATGCTGTTCCAGCACTAAAACCCTTTTGCGATAGAGCTTAGACAAGAGCGCGGCAACCGTCAATCCGCCTATCCCAGAGCCAATCACAATGGCATCGAACTTCTGCTGTCGAGTGGTCGTATCCATCGTTCCTCCTCCAGAACAATGCACATGTTGTCAGTGTCAACTTAAAGATAAAATGATATGTTGTCACTGTCAACACCTTGGGTTAAACTTTTGTAAATCCCCTCTCGTTGCAGAAATTATGGCATTAGCAGCCAAGACCGCTTATCACCACGGAGACTTACGACAAAGCCTGATCGATGCGGCGATCGCCCTCATGGGGGAGGAAGGAATCGGCGGTTTATCCTTGCGTCAGGTGGCTCGTCGGGTTGGGGTTTCGCATAATGCTCCTTACCGTCACTTTGAAGATAAGGAAGCGTTATTAGCAGCGGTTGCAGAGCAAGGATTTCAGTCCTTGCGCATCTCAATGGAAACGGCAAGGCAAGCGACTCCAACAGACGCATCTCAACGTCTAGAAGCGATCGGGATTGCCTACGTCCAGTTTGCAATGGCACATCCCTTTCACTATCGATTGATGTTTGGAGACTATCGCTACAGTCTCAACAAGTATTCTGCCCTCACAGAAGCGGCTCAGCAGTCATTTATGGTGCTCGTAAATACGATTAAGGAAGGCCAGAGGGCTGGAATTTTTCGGTTGGCCGATTCCGTCGATATGGCACAGGTTGCTTGGTCGCTAGTACACGGTCAATCGATGTTGGCATTGGATCGTAAGTTACAGCACAAATCAGGAGAGGCGTTTGAAACATTTTTGCAATTCTCGTCGCAAATGCTCATTCAGGGATTGGCAGACAATTCGGTCGCTTAACGTCGCAGATCGACAACAACGATCGAGGCCATTTCTGCGCTCAAGCCTATTCCGTTGAGATCTTCGGATACAATCCCAACTGTTTTGCCAACTCCCGCGCAATATGAACCAGACATTTCGCGCCCTCCTGGTTATCTTGGTGGGCCAGCATAGACGCAACCTGAATCATGGTTTGGACTAGGCCCGCATCCAGGAGATCGGGTTGGGCATCGAGCACCGCAGGTTCTTCCCCGTTAGGGCAACTCAAGAGTGTTTCAATCAGACTGTAGTATTGGTCTTGTCGCGTTTCGGTCATCGGTAGTTTTCCTGGGGTGTACTTTGCTGCCAAAGCTTTTCTAGCCGTGCAATTTGCCGTTTGAGTGCGGTCGCTCGATAGGCGCGATAGAGCCACCGATATCCTAGGTCAATGCCCAAGGCCAAGACGACGCACCAAGCTAGGGCTGAAAACCAAGTAGATGGCGTAGGTGGGGTCTGGGGAAGTTGAGCTGGAAAATCGGCTATACCAGCACGCGCCTGGATAAAGTTGAGGTGCTGTTGCCAAACCAGCCCAAATACAATCAGAGCAGGCGCACAGACAATGCCAGTAATGCAGGCAACGGTCAAAATATCCTTTGCTATGCGGTTCATGGGTCGCATCCTTGAGGGCAGAGGGAAAGGTCTAAAATTGTTTGGCCGTATCGGTCTTGGGGTCGAATTCAAAGCGCGATCGCGGTTGGGTGTCGCCATACATCTGAAAGGTCAGCGTAGGTTCCGTCCCGATCGCCTCAACGGAATGAATGGCTTGGGGCGTAAAGCTCATAATTTCGCCAGGGGCGAGAATCTTTTCGCCCACGGGGGCGATTTGATTGGGAAACTCCGGGTCATAGGTGCGCCGCCAGAACGTATGTTTCTCTTGACCTTGGAGTACGGTAACCACCCCCCAAGTGCCGTGATTATGAATGGGCGAACCAACCCCCGGTTGAAAGACCACATTTTGGACAGTGAGGGGATAGCCAATCTCGTCGTAGAGGGTCTGAATCGCAAAGCCCGTCTTGGCGCAAGGATCCGGGCATTGGGTACGGACCCAGTAGGAGTTGGCAATCAACTGGCGCACCCGCATCCGAATTTGCGGCAGGTAGTCCCATTCGTCGCTTTCGTGGATGGCTCGATCCAATAAATCGGTAATCTCGGTCAAAAAGCGATGGAAATAATAGCGATCGCGAATCAAATCCCACTCGCGGGTGGCGGGACGGCTTTGACACTCTCCCTCGTCGGTTACTAACCAGTCTCTACTGTGCATGGTCGTCGGTTCAATCATCGTCGTCTGCGGGGCGGGTGAGAATGTCCAGGACCGTCCTAGCGCCAAATTCGTTGCGATCGTCCAGGCTCTTGACCCGACTGGCAATGGCCAAAGCGTCCTCCGTCTGTCCTAACCGGGCCAAGACAAAACCGGAGGCCGCATAGGCATTCAGATAGAGGCGAATATTGGGTTCTTCCTTCCGAGCGGTCAACAGCGGTTGCAATTGCGTCCAGTCGTCGGGCAACCCTTCGGTTGCCTTGACCCGCGCCATGACTTGCTGCGCCATCTGGAGCGCCATGGAGTTGTTATTTTTATAAAAAAAGAACCGATAAGCCGATACCAGCACATCCAACGCTGGTTCGGGTTGGGCCAGCGCTTGGAGCATAAATTGTTCCGATGCAGCCGTATTTTCCCAAGTCTGCGAGGCTGCGATCAGCAAGCGTTTGGCATCTTCGGAACTTTCATACCAAGAAAGAGGCGGAGCAGTAGCAGCAGTCATAGCCGTAAACCGTCAAAAGGACATCGTAGAGGCGCAAAATTTGCGCCCTTTAACTTAAAAAATCGTCAGAATGTACAGGAGGGTAAATAAGATAATCCAGATAATGTCCACAAAATGCCAGTAGATTTCTGCCATTTCAATGCCGACATGCTTGACGGACGAGTAGTGACCCGGACGACGCGATCGCCACAGCACCCCCAGAATCAGCAACAACCCTATAAACACATGCAGTCCGTGGAATCCAGTCATCAGGTAGAAACAGTTGGAAAAGATATTCTCGGTCAGTCCATAGCCCAAAGTAAGGTACTCGTAGATCTGGCCTCCCAAGAACACCGCACCCATCAGCGCCGTGACAGCGTACCACAGCCGCATCCCCGACAGGTTATTTTGCTTGATAGCGGTATCGCCCATATGAATGACAAAACTGCTCGACACCAGAATGAAGGTATTAATGGCCGGCACCAACA
>JBAVRC010001127.1:0-2469 GCA_049694615.1 Thermosynechococcaceae cyanobacterium
CACCCATTCGGACCTGGTCCGATGACGCAAAAAACTGGATTCGAGACCGTTAATCCCAACCATCCGATGTCCCTGCTCCAAGCGATCCCCCAGATCATGCAAGGGCAATACGGAACCGTGATCGGCATCCTTGTCGCCTATGGAGCCTGGTGGTGCTGGAAAGAATTCAAAGGCCCAACCCCGCTCAAAGGATCGGCCTTCTGGGCCAAGTCAGAGCATGTCCGAAATGCCAAATCGATGGTTCTGGCACAACAGGCATCGACACAGATTGGAGATATTGCCTTTCAAGTCGGCAACGTACCCATCACCGATGCCGTCACCTCGACCTTAAGCTTCGGAGCGCCCAAGACCGGGAAATCGTTTCTAGTGCTCAATGCCCAGATCTACGAACACCTGAAAAAAGGATTACCTCAAGTCATCGTCGATTTACAGTACCCCGTCCAAACCAGTTTGTTCGTCGCAACCGCGCAACAACTGGGCTATCGCGCCGACGATATTCATCTGTTCGTCCCTGGCGAAAAAGCATCGGGAATCTGGAATATAGACCAACATGCTGAGAAGTCGAGAGCCTTGGCTATGGCCGCAATGCTGCAAGCCAACTTTTCCAGTAAAGACGGCAAGGAAGACGACTTCTTTACCCCTGCCGGGAAACAGCTTATTGCCGCCGTGCTGAGTCTGGCCCATGAATTTCCCAACTTGAATGGGGTTTTAGGCTGTGCCGCTGTACTGGGGTTCGACGATTTGCCCACACGACTGAGATCGCAGACCGAGCAACTTGAATCGGTGAACCCTTGGATGTTTTCGCGGTTCAATCAGTATCTGTCCAGTGCCAAAAGCGATAAAACAGCCTCATCGATAGCCGGAACCGCCGCGAATTTGTTCGGACAGTTCTGCGATGAAGACATCGTGCCGTCGTTGATCGGCGAAACCTCATTTCCGTTGTATCTGGAGGGAAAGAAACTGCTGATCATCGGCTGTACGCCCACCCTGCGTAAAGTCGTATCGCCGTTGCTAATGGCCTTGCTGTCGTTGATTGTGGAAGAAAATGCCGTACCGGGTCGCAAGACGCAACTGCAAATCGCCATCGACGAATTACCCGCGATTCGTTACCCGGACCTGGTAAATCACATCAACGAATTGCGCAAATTCGGCGTGTTCTTTAATCTAGCGGCGCAAACCATCACACAGCTCAAATCGCAGTTTGGCGAGAATGATACGGAATCCATCATGACCGGGGTGGGCACAACCGTATGGCTGAATCCGCGCTCCAACGTCAGTGCCGAATACCTGTCCAATGCACTGGGAACCGAAAAGTATCGGGAAACCCAATACAGCTCCGGGACATCCGGGGGCAAGGGCAATTCCTCAACCAGTAAACAGAGCAAAGATCGGAAACTGTTTGCGGCCTATCAAATCCGCAAATTGCGACAGGGAACCGCGATCGTCTTTACGCGCGGCATCTCCAGTCGGTCAGAGGAGTACATTCCCTGGAAAGTCAAAATCAAGCCAGATTCGACCTACCTGAAGATGTTGGGCTGGGCCGAAAAACAATGGCCCTACACGCGATCGCAGTTGGTGGCCTTTTCGCCGCAACATCCGCCCGATGGAGTGTTGTTGACTCGCGCACGACAAGCGGCTGAAACATTGTTGCCGGAACCGCCGAAGCCGGGTCAACCCGTTCCGGTTCGTCCGATTCGGCAAGAGACTGAAGATTTTTTCAAAAGTTTGACCTAACGGCGTTCGCTTTAGGCTGCTTTTTCCCGATAACCCTTTAGAGGACCGAAACGCGATGGGATTAGTTCATTTCACCCCTGCGGAGACATACCGCATTCCTTCCGACTTGCGCCCGTTGATGCAGACCTATCCACAATGCTTCGACAACCTGCTTGAAGTGTTGGGTCAACCGCCCTTTCGCGGGGAGATCGAGTCGATGGATATCTATTTCGACGACGAAGTATTGCCTGCGTTGAGTTTTTATAACGGTTCAGTGTCGGCCAATTCGGCGGCTGAGGAACCGCAGGTGTTGACGGTATTTGTCAACGACGAGTGCGGGTATCTCCAGATCCATGACCGGGTGTTGCTGAACCGAGTGGGTAAAGAATTTCTAAACGTATTTGAGGGAGTTTAGACCATGAGCATTGAACTACAAGAGACGGTGGCAAAGCTGGGGCTACAAAATCCCAAGGTCTATATCGGTCGAGAACGATTATTCCCCACCAGAGAAGGGTTGGTGCCCTCCCCAGAGGCGATCGCGACGTTAAAGCAAGCGCTGTCGGACCCAGAATCGGTGAAGTCTTCGGTGAAGATCATGGACGGGGATTTGGTGGCGTTCAAGTCGGCGAAGGGATTAGTAGAGGTGCCGTTGCGTATTTCGGAACAAGCTCAATCCGCAATCCGCTCTGAGGCTGCTCCTGAAGCGTTGCCGACTGTGCCTGTGCCTGTAGCTGAGATTCAGAAGGAACCGGAACC
>JBAVRC010001128.1:0-1829 GCA_049694615.1 Thermosynechococcaceae cyanobacterium
TCATCGATGGGATTGAATCCAGGGCACAATCAGGGGGCTACACCACTGAGCGACATAAATTCCCTTCTAAGGCAGCCACGTCTTAGCCAAGTTGTATACCTTCGTTTTTCTACCCAAGCCTACTTAACAGCTCCGATTAAGTTTGTATTGCGAATCAATGCGTCCTGGGCTTCAGCATTGTAGGCGATCGCCCGAGTGAGGTCTGTGTCCGTTAGGTTCGCGCGATTCAAACTGGCATTGGTAAGGTACGCATCGGTTAAATTGGCGCCTGCTAGGTTAGCGCCCGTCAGGTCTGCACCTTCTAGGTTTGCGCCGCGCAGGTTTGCGCCGCTTAAGTTGGCATTTCTGAGATCTGCCCCAATTAAGTGAGCATTGCTCAGATCGGCCCCGGCCAAGTTGCAGGCCGCACACAAGTTTGTTTCCAACAGGGCTTGTTTATGGGCCAAATTTTCGGCTTGGGCAACCCCGCCCATTAATAAAAGACTCAGGGCGGGCACAACAGCTAAGAATCTTAGGGTCATGACTGGACCTCCTTGGCAGATTGGCGTTGATCTCGATCCGGGAGAGCGTCGGATTAGTGTCGCACGCTTTCTCTATATCTCTATTTTCCTCCACCTTGCTTCTGTTATCGGATGCTAGGGTCGCTTTTTGAAGCGGCACAAATGAATCTTAATGGTGACGGACAAAACTCGCGATATTCTAAAAGGACTGTCCCCTGGGTGGCGATCGCCCCAATATTTCCCATGCTAGCTCGGATTTGGAGTGCGTCACTGTTAGGTATCAATGCCATTCGCGTCGGCGTTGAGGTGGATGTCTCCGGGGGCTTACCGGGCATTGTCATCGTCGGATTGCCGGATACCGCTGTGCAGGAGTCCAAAGAACGGGTGCGGGCGGCGTTGCGTAATGCTGGCTATGCCTTCCCCATGCGGCGTGTGGTGGTCAATCTCATGCCAGCGGATCTGCGCAAAGAGGGACCGAGTTTCGACTTGCCCATCGGGTTGGG
This sequence comes from Thermosynechococcaceae cyanobacterium, assembly GCA_049694615.1. Lineage (GTDB taxonomy): Bacteria > Cyanobacteriota > Cyanobacteriia > Thermosynechococcales > Thermosynechococcaceae > JAAURS01. Next base: position 1,004 of record JBAVRC010001128.1, read on the forward strand.
GGTACTGGCCGCCTCTGATCAACTCAATTTGACCCATCTCGCCGACTATTTGTTTTTAGGCGAACTGTCCTTAGATGGGGTCTTGCATCCCGTCAGTGGCGTGTTGCCCATTGCCGCAACGGCCAAAAAACTGGGGTTTAAGGGCATCGTGGTACCCCAAGCCAATGCCCATGAAGCTGTGGTGGTGACTGGGCTTCAGGTCTACGGCTTTGAAACTATCGCCCAAGTGGCGAATTTTTTGCAGCAACCGGAACAATTTCCCCCCGTTTCAGCCACCGTCAAGTCAGAGGGGGAGGGTACTGTGATTGCCCTAACTTCAACTGCCCTGGATCTCAAGGATGTTAAAGGACAAGCCCATGCCCGACGTGCCCTGGAAATTGCGGCAGCCGGGGGCCATAACTTGGTGTTTGTGGGGCCGCCAGGCAGTGGCAAAACCATGCTGGCCCGACGGCTACCGACCATCCTGCCGCCCTTAAGCTTGAACGAAGCCCTAGAGGTGACCAAAATTTACTCCGTCGCTGGGCTGTTGAAAGCGCGGGGAACCTTGATTCAAGCGCGACCCTTTCGGAGTCCGCACCATTCGGCATCGGGTCCGGCCTTGGTGGGCGGCGGTAGTTTTCCCAGACCGGGGGAAATTTCCCTGGCCCATCATGGGGTGTTGTTTTTAGACGAGTTAACCGAATTTAAGCGGGATGTCTTGGAATTTTTGCGACAACCCTTAGAAGACGGATTTGTCAGCATTTCTCGGACGCGTCAATCGGTGTCCTTTCCGGCCCAGTTTACCTTAGTGGCCAGTACCAATCCCTGTACCTGTGGTTACTTTGGC
>JBAVRC010001129.1:0-2176 GCA_049694615.1 Thermosynechococcaceae cyanobacterium
GGCTGAAGGCGGGAGAGTGCCTTATTTTCAGTCCGGGCTACCGCTATCGGCCTTATCGCTTACGGGTGAAGCGGTCGAAGCAAGATTTGCTCGGTCGGCAGCGTTGTATTCGGCTCTGGCACGACCCAGACAATCCGGGCCAAGGGATCTGCGCCAAGCTCATCAGGCGTCAGGAACGAGCAGACAATCCGACCGCGATCATCGAGGCGCTCAACGAAGAATTGAATAACCGCTCCGTTTATGCGGATGCAATATTACCGTCCCCCTTAGAGTTGGAGGCTAGTCATGCAGGATAACACGGGTGAACAGGTGCAACGAGATGCCCAAACCGGGGTCATTGCCCTGACGGAAACGATGCTGATTGCGGGGTCCGTAGCGTATGACCTATATCGTTCTCGACAGAAAGCGGTTCAGGTCAAGGTCAAATCTCCCACCAATAGCGTCCCCGCCGATCTGGGCAAGGCGCGGGAAATGTTGGGACAAGGCAAATCTAAGGAAGAGATTGCCGAACTGCTGCGACAGGGCGGTATGTACCGAACCATCCAGCAACGAAATGGAAAAGGGGAGCAGTATCTCGACGAAATTATCGAGTCGGCGAAACGGAAAAATAGATCCAAATTTAATCCGTCTGCCGCACAGCAAAAGACGCAAAAACCGCGCAAGATATTGTAAATGTCCTCGGTCAGCATATAGGAGGAAAGCGTTGTGGATATCGAACAAATCGCAGAACTATATAACAACCCTGAGACGCGGGTACAGCTTGAGGCAAGGGGCACGGGCGTATCCGAGACAGAAGATAGCATTTATCGTCGGAGGCGGGATGCTTCGATTAATGCGGTCGATTTAGCGGCAACGAGCAATTTCAGCTATCGCGTTGTCGATGGACAATACCTTGTCCCCAAAGACGGTTTGACCCTCAATCCGATGAACTTCGATACGTTTCAATCCCTCTTCAAGGTTAATGGGTTTCAACCGGGCGATCGCCCTGGTGTCGAGTTGACGATCGCCAGTCCGGCCAAAGTCGCGGTGAATGGCGACGGAACATTCAGTCTGATTGAGAAAGGACGGTTTTTAGGGCCATCGGAGTCTTTGGATCTGCCCCAAAACTCGGATCGGTCGGAAGCAACGATGCCTGCATCGGAGTCCGCTGTGGAGGTACCGCTCTCCGAATCGCCCGCCTTTTCTCCCAATCCCGATCAGCAGCAGTACATGCAACTGCTGGGGTTGCCTGTCTCAGACTACGAGCGGTTGAAGGCCACGGGCGATCGCGAGGTCTTGCAAGCGAATGACCGGACGGTAGTCGATGCAGCATCCCGGCTGGAGTTATCGCCGGAACGGTTAACACAACTCATCGAAAATGGCCCTTATGCCCAGCGGTTACAAGACCAAGGCAGCAATCCGTCCGAATATGTCCGGTCCCTCGTGGCCCCCTACGAATCGGCCCAACGCAATGCCGACTTGGCACGGTTAAGCGAGTCTCTGGACACGAAACCCTCGACCCTCTTCATGCCCGTCGTCGCACAGGCCCGCAATACCCTGGCAGAGGCAGCAAGAGCGGGCTACCAAGCACTGGCTTCGACCGAGAAGGTGTTCTTTGCGCTAACCCCGTTGCCGTTGAATGCGCTGAAATCTGGCTTCCAACAGGTGGCGTTTCCCCTAGTCGTTACGGCGATCGCCGCCAAGGTTCCAGGCGTTCAGCAGGCGATCGCAACGGCAGTCGATCTGGGCGGCAGCTTTGTTTCGACAGCGAGTGTCGCCATTGCGGGGAATGCCTTGGCCCATTTTGGGCAATCCGTGATGTCGAACCTACCTACCGGATTAGGGGTGCAGACTGTTGCACAGGGATTGGGGAATGCGATCGCCCCTTTGGTCATGGGGGCGGCGGATCGAGGCGGGCAATGGCTGGGTGAGGGTGGGGTGGCCGTGTTGACGGGGAATGCCATTCTCAAGGGCGGGTCTGCCCTGGTCCAACAGATGGCAACGAAAGGACCGGGGGTGTTGTTGTCCGAGACGGTGCGGATATCTGAGCAGGCGATCAGTCGGGCAAAAACACTGACGGATCGTATTCAGGCAATGGTATCGCACCTCAGATCGCAGAATAGTGCAATTTCACAGGAGGACTTAGGGATGAACGATAACAACGGCTTTTCTCCAGACCCCCCAAATAACTCCGAAC
>JBAVRC010001130.1:0-1547 GCA_049694615.1 Thermosynechococcaceae cyanobacterium
GGCCAAATCCTGAAGGAATGCAGCAGCATCTGCACCGTAGATGATGCGGTGATCGCAGGTCATATTGACTTGCATCTGGGTTTTGACACCCATTAGCCCATCTTTGGTTGCCACCACTTGAGGTCGCGATGCACCGATAGCCAAAATCGCCCCTTGACCGGGGGGCAAAATCGCATCGAATCGATCTACCCCAAACATGCCCAGATTTGACAAGGTAAAGGTGCCCGTGCTGTACTCATCCGGTTGCAATTGCTTTGCCCGTGCTCGCTCGACTAAATCTTTCCACGTGCGGGACAGCGAGTAAATATCGATCTGGTCGGCACTGCGCAGGACTGGGGTAATCAGCCCACCACCCGGCATGGCAACAGCGATCGCCACATTCACTGCACCGTTGTACTGGATGCCTTTATCCGTGAAGGCGGCATTGACCACCGGATGTTTTTTAAGGGCGATCGCCACAGCTTTGGCCAATAGGGCCGTCATGGTCACGCCTTTGCCCTTAATTTGTTTGTACAAGGTATCCAAGGCATCTGTGGTGAGGGTATAACCCACGCGGAAGGCAGGCACCTGCAGGCTCGCCACCATATTGCGGGTTACGGCTTGCTGGAGGGTATTAAAGGGCACCACCTCCCCAGCCAAGGCAGCGGCGGGAATGGCGGGGCTGGCGGGAACCGAGGCCGATGGGGGGGCCGAGAGGCTGGGAATAGTTTGCACAGCGGTTGCCGTTGCAGGCGTTTGCCCCGCTGCCCGCTCGATATCCGCAGCCACAACGCGCCCAAAGGGTCCACTCCCTTGAAGGCTCCCCAATTCCACCTTTAAGGTTTTGGCTAACTTGCGCGCGCGCGGCGAGATCGCAACCCGACCGCTGGTCGAAACAGCGGCGGCTGGCTCGGCACCGCCGCCATTGAGGGCGGGTGTAGCCACAGCGGCAACGGGTGCAGGCGTCGGGGCCGGACTGGGGGGTGCGGCGGGAGTCGGTGCAGATACCGCAGGCGTTGCAGCCCCCTTAAGCTTGTCTTGGGCTAAGGGGATTTCGGCTTCCGTTTCGGCCACATAGCCAATCGTCGATCCGACTGGGGCCGATGACCCAGCAGGCACTGCGATCGCCGCCAAATATCCTTCGTAAAAGGACTCCACGTCCATGTCCGCTTTGTCGGACTCAACAACGAGGACGGTTTCGCCTTTCTCAACTTTATCCCCCAGGGATTTGGTCCAGGAGACAATTTTGCCTTCAGTCATGGTCGAACTCAGGGCGGGCATGAAGACTTCACGAATCATGGGGCGGCGTTCCGAGGTGTATAGGGATCAAAGGGACATCGATCAGCATTTTAACGCGGGGTGGACGGTCCAATCACCTAGAGTTCGCCCCGAATGTCTTCGACAATGCCATCGCGCAGCACCACTTCGACCTGCATTTTGCGAATCAGGTGATCGCCTTTTTGGATGTAGAAAAAGTTGTCGATTTGCCCTTGTTCCACTTCCTGCCCCATTTCCAGTACCTGAATCTGGGTCAACTGTTGCAGGATTTGATTTTTTTGTTCAAGCAG
>JBAVRC010001131.1:0-9023 GCA_049694615.1 Thermosynechococcaceae cyanobacterium
CCAATATATCGATGGGTCCCACCTTCTCCAAAACAGGGGCAAGTTGATCTTGGATCCGATCCACAGCCCCTAAATCAAGGGGACATATATGGGCATCGACGCCAAGGTGTTGGGCTTTCTCTGCCACAGCGGTAAGCGCATCCACAGAACGACCCACCAAAATCGATGCCACTCCAGCTTTGGCAAACGCTAGGGCCGTCGCCTGCCCAATGCCGCGACTCGCACCGGTGATTAAGACATACTTTGGAAGAGAAGAGGCCATCGAACAGTCCAAAAACGCTGTGAAATGGAAAGCGAACCCTTGAAAACTGCTTTCCGAGCCCATCTATGGAGATGTCTCTCGGTACGGTTTCCTGAGATAATACTTAACAAAAGTTAACTATCAGATTATATCACTGGTGTTTCCCGACTGGGCTAATTCCACAAAAATGCCCATATTGCGGAATTTTTCGTACCGTAAGGCTTTGCGCTCGGCGGCGGTGAGGGTTTGCAACTTGGATAGAGCTTCCACCAGCGCCGATTTCAGGATTTCCGCTGCTTTTAGGGGGTCAGAATGGGCGGCCCCCAAGGGTTCGGGCAATATTTCATCAATGAGTCCCAGTTCTAGCAAATTTGGGGCGGTAATTTTTAAGGCGTCTGCGGCCTGGGGACCTTTTTGGGAATCCCGCCAGAGAATGGCCGCACAGGCTTCGGGCGGGGCCACGCTGTAGATGGAATGCTCAAACATGAGAATGCGATCGCCAATGCCAATGCCCAATGCTCCCCCTGATCCGCCTTCGCCAATCACCGTACAGATAATCGGCACATCCAGGCTAAACATATCCCGGAGGTTGCGGGCGATCGCCTCCCCTTGGCCAAACTCTTCGGCTTCCAATCCTGCCCAAGCCGCAGGCGTATCGATAAATGTCAGAATCGGCATGCCAAAACGATTGGCGTGGTTCATGAGTCGCATGGCTTTGCGATAGCCACAGGGAGAGGCCATGCCAAAATTACGAACCACGTTGTCTTTGGTATCTCGGCCCTTTTGTTGTCCCAGCATGAGCACGGGTTGGCCAGCCAAGCGACCCACGCCCCCCACCATAGCCGGATCGTCCCCGCCTCGGCGATCGCCGTGCAACTCCATCCATTCGTCGCTGATCGACTGAATATAGTCGAGGGTACTGGGGCGACGGGGATGTCGCGCCAACTGCAACTCCTGCATGGGGGTCAAACTACTAAAAATCTCCTGACGCAGTTGGGCCGCACGGGTCTCCAGCAACCTGAGCTGATCGGAAACATCCACCCCATTCTCATCGGCCAGTTGGCGAATCTGCACGATGCGTGTTTCCAGCTCAACCAGCGGTTTTTCAAACTCAAGGAGCTGTTGTTTTTTGTTAGACACAGCCATCCGTCAACACCTTACTTACCAAGGGACTCGCGCAAACCCAATCTGAAACACTGAGCCATCACGCTGCCGTGGGCAGCAGCAACGGTTTAAACCCATGCTTCACCGAGGCTCGACCGATTTGTTCCATCTTTTCCACTGTAATTTGATTCCGTCCCCAGGAGAAGTTGGTATGCCATTGTTCAAACTCTAACAGCATGGCTTCGGCAAAGCAGGCAAACAACTGACGCGAAGGAATATCCATATTGACAATATTCATAATGTGCCAGTCAATATCCAGGGCATGCTCAACAATGCCGCCATTGAGGACAAAGACACCGGGCGCTTGGATTTTGGTTGACAGGTTCTTGGGATAACCCCCATCAATCATCAAGCAGGTTTTTTTCAAAACGGTAGGGTCGATCTCCACGCCCTTAGGCATACTGGCCACCCAAACCACAATATCGGCTAAGGGTAACGCGTCTTCTAGGGACAAAATTTTGCCCCGACCCAGTTCAGCTTGTAAGTCCTCCAAACGGCTTTGGTCGCGAGCCACCAACAAAAGCTCATCAACCTCAACCCGTGCATCTAACCAACGGCACACGGCGCTGCCAATATCTCCCGTGGCTCCACACACGGCGATGGTCGCCTTGGCCAAATCAATCCCGACTTGTTGGGATGCCTGTTCAATCTGGCGGCAGATGATATAGGCGGTGTGGGTATTGCCCGTGGTAAAGCGCCGCACGTCTAGCTCAATATCGCGGACCTGCTTAATCCGTTCTAGATTAAAATTCTCGAAGATAATCGAGGAAAAGCCGCCCAGAGCCGTAATCGTGATGTCATTTTTTTGGGCATGGGCCATGGCATTAATAATTTTGCGTGTGGCCGACTTCACCCGTTGGGTCGCCAACATTTCCGGCAAAAAGCAAGACTCGACATACTTGCCGTAAATCACCTCTCCCGTTGCACTCCGCACTGTAATCGAATCGACGATTTGGGGCGGAGCCATGCACCAGAAGTCAAGTCCTTGATCGGCATACTCTGGGTAGCCCAGATCTTGGGCAACCGCCTGCGCATGCGCCAAACTGGTAAGATGACCGATTAAACCAAACATAAAGTATTTTCGGAGGGGTCGCCCCGTGGATCCACAAGGACCAGGGAGCAATCGTTAAGGACTGTTAAAATAGTACACAAAAACTTTGCACTTCCATGCAACCTTTAAGCTTGCGTCAATCCTGCCGCTGGTTTGTCGCTGGGTTGCAGGGGGCTTGGTGTAAAGTAGCTGGTCACAATCGCCGCCATCATCCACCACAAGGTCAAGACTTGGGGACGATAAAAGACCGTATCTACGGTGCCATGCATTAACAGTCCACCCATTCCGGCAAGGGCTGCAATGAGCCAAAAGCCATGGGGGCTTTGCTGGGTTCTTAAGCGTTGGAGTTGTACCCATCCTTGTTGAAACAGGGCAATCAGTAGGGCCATAAAGCAGGTAAACCCAAAAATTCCAAATTCGACCAAGTGTTCTAGATAAATGGAGTAGGCACTGAGGGCACTAAATTTTGGGCGTTGATAGAGGGGATAGATTTTGTTGAAGGCATCGTGTCCCGGCCCAATGCCGATGATGGGGCGATCGCGGATCATTTCTTTGACGGCATCCCACACATTGATCCGAAAGTTATTGCTACTGTCTTGGCGACTGACAAAAATACTCAGAAATCGTTCGCGTAGGGGTTCAACGGCCACGATGGCGATCGCAATGCAGGCCGTACCGCCGCCCAACAAAATCGGAAAGGCCCAAGTGCGCCAGAATTGGGGGAGTTGGGGCAAAACCCAGTAGAGCAGCAACAGACCGGTGATGGCCAATGATAGGAGCAACGCTAACCAGCCCCCCCGACTAAAGGTCAGTACCAAACAACTGGTATTGGTTACAACCATGACAGCGGCCAGCAATTTAGTCCCCCAATTGCGCCACACAAAAAAGGCTGAAACACTGAAGGGCACGGCAGGCAATAAATAAGCCGCTAGCAAATTGGGGTTGTCGAGGTAGCTATAAACACGGGTGGTGTTGGCCATGGAGGAATCAGGATCCACCCAAGTGGCGAGAGGCGGCGCGCCGAAAAACCACTGGCGCATCCCATACAGGGTAACCACAAACGCTGCAAACAAATAAACCGTAATGATCCAACTGCGCCAACGGGCCGATCGCACGGTTCGTTCAATTAAGGCAAACACCAATAGATAGAGGGTTAATTCAATCCAGCCATTCAGGGCTGCCCGTGCAACGGGGGAAAAGATTGTGGACAGGCCCGCACAGGCCCAATACAGGGCTAACAACGCATGAATCGGCGAGACTTTGGCGGGCTGCGGCGCATCTTCCGATAGGGTGAGCAGCAACCAAAGGCCCGCACAGCCAATTTCGATCAGGCCAATGTAGTTGGTGGCCACAAACGGGGCGATCGCAAACAGAATCGTGAGGAAACCAACCGAAAATTCAGTCCCCCACTGCATCAACCCGCTATGGAGACGCCAATCCCGGAGGGGATCCAAGAATTTCCACAACAGACTCTGTCGCACCCACGCGAAGGCAGAGAGCCGGATTCGGGTTAGTTTTTGCAGCACTAAACTCATAACCACGTCGGTCATCCCTCCGCTATAACTGTTGTCATTATCCGTAAGATTGGTCGGTTTGCAACGATGGATGGTTATTCCGTCAAACCATTTTCCAGGGCGAAGCGCACCAGTTCGGTACGACTATTGGTTCCCGTTTTGCTGAACAGACGGCTCACATATTTTTCGACATTGCGCACGCTGGTCTCTAACCGTCGCGCAATTTCTTTATTCATGAGGCCCTGTGCGACCAAATTAAGAACGCTTTGTTCACGGGGCGTAAAGTCGATGCGCAGGGGAGAATCGGTGGTTTTGAGGGAGGAGCGATGGGTCAACAGGGATTTAATTTCTGCGACCTGACTGGCGAGATCGGCAATATTGGTTTCGCCATCATTTGCGGTGAGCGCGGCCCGCCGTCCCAAAATGTTGGAGACAATAGCCACCAGTTCGTCGGGGTCGAAGGGTTTGGACAGATAGGCATCCACCCCAGCCCGGTGACCTTGAATGCGGTCTTTGGTCATGCCCCGTGCGGTGAGGAAGACGACGGGTAGATTACAAAAGCGGGGATCTTCGCGCATTTGTTTGAGAAAAGTATAGCCATCCACCTGTGGCATCATAATGTCCGAAATGACTAAATCTGGGAGTCGTTTTTCTAGCAATTCCCACCCCACTTTGGCATTGGGCGCGACTTCGACCGCAAATCCACTATCTTCTAAATAGGCTTGGACGGCATCGCGCAGTCCGGGTTCGTCATCGACCAATAGTAAATGGTTGGGCATGGGTTTCTCCTTGGGCTGGACTGGGATGTCGCGATCGCGCTTGCTTTTCTGTTGCGACATCCATTTATAAACATTATGCGGCTTGGGTCGTTTCGGGTGACACCGTTTAGAGTGGGCTGTCATGCCCTTGTTGCCTCCCTACAGCACCGCGCCTTTCGGGGAAAACTGTAGCGCATACAATAACTAATGAAAGGGTTCAATGCGGTAAAAAGCATGACTGTCGCCATCGCCACCCCCCTAAGCCAAATTGAATTAACTCCCGGCAGTGCCATGCAGATTAGTGGCGTGAATTGGGAGAGCTACATCGCATTAATGCAAGAATTAGGCGATAACCGAGCGACCCGTATCGCCTACGCCAACGGAGTCCTAGAAATCAGAATGCCGGGTCCACAACATGAATCCATCAATCGTGTGCTGGCTGCGATCGCCCTAACCCTAGCCGAAGAACTAGGCTTTGAATTTAACGACCTCGGCTCAATGACCCTCAACCGCCCCGAACTCAGCAAAGGCTTAGAACCCGATAGCTGCTTCTACATTCAAAATGCTCAAGCAGGTCAAGGCTTAGACACAACCATCGCGAGCAACCTACCCCCAGACCTTGCCCTAGAAATTGACATTGCCCATCGCTCCGACACCAAACTCAGCATTTATCAAACCCTTGGCGTACCCGAAGTGTGGCTCTATCAGCGCGACCAACTCAAAATCAAACATCTCAACCAGGGACAATATGTGGATGCATTAACCAGTCTCGCATTTCCAACCGTCAGTGCAAACCAGATCAACCAGTGGTTAGAGATCCGACGAACCGGAACAGACCTCACCGTCGTGCGTGCAGTGAGGCAATTTTGCCAACACAGGGAAACATAAAAAAATGGCATTGTGGAGCCGAGGTTATTGTCTGAATCCCCCTTTACTGATATTCCTCATTAAGGGCCAGAAGGCATCTTTAGCTTAAGCCAAGTCGATACCTTATTCGCCGTCTTAAACAACATTTGTACGGCTGCTGCTTGACAAAATGTAAGTGGGCAATCGCTAAAGCTTAACCTCAACAAAACCTTAGCATTACCTATCCTTGAAGTTGCTGGATTAAACTGATCCCAAAGTTTCAGGGCTAATGTGCAATGAGTTATTCAGCACATGGGACAGCTTCGGTTAACAACGACTGGCGTCAACTCCTTGAAGATTTATATCAAGGTCGCAACGTCACGACGGTGCAAAGCGGTCAGCGCATTTCCCTTAAACCCAGCGATGTCTACATTGTCTGTCGCGGGGTTGTGTTATTAAGTACGCTTTACCCCAATGGGGATGAAAGTCTGCTGGGTCTGGCCTGTCCTTCAATGCCATTTGGGTTGCCGTTGGCGCGTCTGGACCCCTATGAGGCGATCGCCCTAACCGAAGCGGTGCTGATGCGGGTCCATATTATGGAGATCGAGCAATCGCCGCGATTGGCCCAAAGTTTGTTCCGCGAAATGATGCGACGCTTGCACCAGACTGAGTGCCTGTTGGCGATCGCCGGATACCGCCGGGTGGATGATCGCCTCCGACAATTGTTGTTGCTCTTGAAACAAGAAGTGGGACAGGCTACGCCACAAGGCACTCGGCTAACAGTACGCTTAACCCATCAACAACTGGCGGGTTTAATTGGCACAACCCGTGTGACAGTGACGCGACTGTTACGGGAATTTCGCGATGAGGGATGGCTGAAAGTCGATTCCACCCGCCACCTCTTATTCACACTGTGATCTGCCCCTAAGACCTTAATACCCGCCTTCAGGATCCATCTTGGGTATCTTTTGCAGCACAGCGTCCGCTTCAGCTGTCTGTCCTTTTTGCCGCAGCAGTTCACTCAGGGCTTGGTAAGCACCGGACTGCGGATCGGTATGGTGTTGAATCGCAGACTGATAGGCCGCGATCGCCGCGTCGATTTGGCCTTGTTTGCGCAGCGCATGGCCTAAATCGGAATACACATCAAACCCGGCAGCAAAGGTCGGATCGGTTTGAATCAACTGACGATAGAGGGCGATCGCCTCTTCCAGTTTGTTGTGGCAGGCCAAGGCCAACCCTAGCCCTAACCGGGAGAAACTATCTTGGGGCTTGGTGCGCAGCCATTTTTGATAACTCGCTTCATCGGGACAATTGGGATTGGCCGCGAGCCGTTGCCCATCCAATCCTGGGGTTTTTAAATCTTGCGAGAGCGCAGCGAGTGGCAGCAACATGCCCCACACACTCAGCCCAACGGTCAAAACACCCATCCAATGATGGGCTGGTCGAACAGTCTGTTTGCACAACGTCATAGGGGTCGCCGGGACAGAATAGGGGGGATTAGGGTTGGCGGGCGGCGTCCATCAGCCAATTGATTAATGGTTTCAAGTTTGGCGGTACAGCCGTTTCGCCTACTGTGACGCTATGGCGATGTCCCGGTTCCTCAATGGTGATTTGGTACTGAAAGCGATCCGGTTGGGGTGTAGCGGAAAAGGTGCTGGGCAACTGAAAAAAGTCAGCGGTTTCAACCATCTGTTGCAGTTGTGCGGATTCGGCGGGGGATAGGGTGGCCGTATCGACGGAGACGGTGAGGGGAACACCGGTAAAGCCGCCAGTCCGTTTCAAAGAAATGTGCATCGGGTTGCCTTGCATCGCTGGGGAGGTGGGTTGGTGAACATTGGAGGGAATGGTACAAGCCATCAACCAGATACTCAGGGGCAGAGACAGCAACACACTTCCAACCTTTTGTAAAAATTGCTGTCGGGTGAGTTGCACCGCAAAGGCTCCTGGGTAAGGGCGACTCGGAAGTCTGAAAGTCCAATGCAATGGGGAATCAGCGTCTAGATGACACCGACGGCTTGCCAAGCGTTACGGACGGCGGTTTGCTCATGGCTGTTTTCGCCGTACAACTCACCCGCAGCACGGAGGGTTGCATGGGCAGCTCGCTTGAAACCAGCACGCGATCGCAACCGATCCCTGAGGGCAAGATACCAAATTTTCCCAGTTTTATCCCAGGCATAGCCGCCGATTTCTGTGGCGGCTAAATAAAAGGCATGGTTGGGAATACCCGAGTTGATATGGACACCGCCATTGTCATCCCGACCGGGATAATAGTCCTTGAGATGGGCTGGTTGAGGATCCTTGCCCAGAACGCGATCGTCATAGGCGGTTCCTGGCGCTTTCATGGACCGCAGGGCAACCCCTTGCACCCCCGGCGCTAAGAGTCCGGCCCCAATCAGCCAGTCGGCTTGGTCTGCAGTTTGGTTGAGCGATCGCTGTTTCACTAAGGAACCGAACACATCTGAAAACGACTCGTTCAGCGCGCCCGGTTGGTCTTGGTAAATCAGACCCGCTTCGTATTGCGTCACCCCGTGGGTCAGTTCATGACCGATGACATCAATGGAGATGGTGAAGCGATTAAAGAGACGCCCATCCCCATCCCCGTAGACCATCTGGTCGCCATTCCAAAAGGCGTTGTCATACTGTCGATCGTAGTGAACGGTAGAATCGAGTCGCAATCCACGATCATCAATGGAATTGCGTTCAAAGACATCGTGGTATAGATCGTAGGTTGCGCCAGCCCCATCGTAGGCTTCATTGACCGCAACATCCGTACTGGGCGGGTCTCCTTCGCCTCGCACTAAGCGACCGGGAAGATTAGTCGCGGTTTGAGCATCATAGATGGTTCGCCGTTTCTCGCCAGCAGGGGCGGCAAACGACACGGCACCGACGACCTCCCGTCTGCCGCGAAATTGTTCTGATGCCCTTAAGGTCGCCAGTGCCCAGGCGCGATGGTCGTCATCCCCTTGCCGGATCACATGGTCCAACATATGGGGCGGTAGTATGCAACAGATGGGACAAACGTGAGAATGATGTGTTCTAGATTGAACAGATAAATGTTTTTGGGCCATTTTTATCTCCTTTATATTGATAAGTTATGGCTAGCTTTCAATACAATGAGAATAACAGCTTTGTATGATATACGGTCAAAAATTCAGATTTTATGAAAAAATTAAGGAAGATTTAAGACTTATTTTTATTCTTGAAAGCCTTAAAATAATATATCTCACAAATGACAAATAAATGTCATCTATTTGTCATTTGGATCGATTATCATAAAGTGGCTTTATGTGTTGAGGCCACAAATTGAGCAACTGTATGGTTTGAACTAACGGCATAGAAAAGCAATCTCTTCGTTGGCTTTCCGCAAACGGTCAAACAAAATTCGACAGAGATTCGTGAGAAATTTTTCTTTGAGTTGTGGCTTTTCTTGGCTCAATTTCTCAAAATTT
>JBAVRC010001132.1:0-4263 GCA_049694615.1 Thermosynechococcaceae cyanobacterium
GTTATTACCCAGCTTGATTTTTCGCCTTGAGTTGATACCCTAGTCCGCATCAAGAACTATGTTAAACCCGACGACGCGATCGCCCCTTACACCTTGCCTCCCCTCAACCGCCAGCGGACTGCACTGACCAAACCATTTGAGATTTATGGATGCTCCTTGCACTCAATAAATTCCTTAAAATCTTTGGACTCTTTGCACTTCATAAACTCCTTAAAATCTTTGGACTCTTTGCACTTCATAAATTAAACCATGTAACAATACTCATTGGACTTTTTATGAATTATAAATTTTACGGTGCTTCGAGGACTATATGAACTATATGATGTTGAAGAACTCGATGCACTTTATGAGCTTAGAGCAGTTGGAAAATTTGATGCATTTTATATGCTTAGGGCAGTTGAGAAACTGAGGGGAAATCGCACTCCCTATCTCTCACTAAAAACCCGAAATCTTTGTGAACAAAGCACTAACATCGCTGGCGGGCTAACGGCAAAGCTCACCGGACGCAGACAGCCTTTGCCTCTCATCAATAACCTTGATACGCTCCGGTGCAGCGACGTGTTGGGCGGCGTGTTTGAGAAACGCGCGTTCCGCGAGAGACAACTCACCGAATATTATCCACACTGAATCTAGCCAATTACGACCGGCGCGTTTCGAGAAGCACTTCAGGGTAGTCTTTTGCCGGTCCATCAAGCAGCTCTGCCGGGCGGTTCTTCAACTGCCGCTCGAAGAACGCTAACGAGTAGGCGTTAATGATGCTGTGCGCCCGCTGTGCATCCAACCGCCCCGACAGACCCAACAGAGAGGTCAGTGGCGAAAAAAGCGGCGCATCGGTGAAGTCTAGGTGAAATATACCAGGCACCAGCACCAAGTAGCCTTCTCCTGGCAGACTCTCATACACCGCGCGCATGCTGCTCTGCGTTTCGTCGATATCGACCTGAGCCCATCTTTCCATCTGCATGGTCTGGGCATCGCGGCTGATCCACATGGTCGGCTGTTGCAATCCCGAGTGGACTACCTCGGTTGGCATGAAGGCATCCATCACCAAGCAGGCCCGTAAGCGCGGCTCGTGAAGGCAAGCTTCGCCACTCAAAATTCCGCCCAGCGAAACACCTAAGATGCCCGCCCGCTTCAGGTTGAGCCGCCCGCTCAGGATGCCGTTTGGGTCAGACTGGTTCAAGAAGGCAAGCTGTTCGAGCGTGAAGCTAACATCCTGCGCCAGGAAAGGGATCACGCCATCGAGAAATGCTGGGTGACCGACACGTGCGGGATCGTACATGCGCGGGTCCAAGGACACCAGCCGCCCGTCCGGGAACACTACGCCAGCAGCGGCGTATGGCTGATCGATGCCAGCGACGATGTAGCCATGTGAGACCAATTCTTCGATTTGGAAGGTGTTGGACTGGCGGTAGCCCGCTCGCCCGGACAAGAAGATCAGCACCGGGTAGCTGAAATCCTCATCTGCCAGAGGCGCTGACGGGATGGCGTGGGTGGTGACGTACTGGAAGTGCCCGAAGATGAACTCCGGCAGGTGAAGCAATCGCAGCGCCGAGGCAAGAGCCTCTGGATGCTGCATGTAGGGTGCGCGCGGTGATGCTGATCCGCCCCTGATGGGATACCAGATCTGCACCATCAACTCACGTCGATCGTGCGGATCAGCACTGAAAATCTCTTGGCGATTGGCATCTAGCCAGTGATAGGTCAGTGTACCAATCTGGTATGTCCCGCTTGGTGGCGGAAAGCGGAACACGGGGAGAATGATTGGCAGAGCGATGGAGAGGGTCAGCGTGAATACGCCTAGCCCGACCAGTCCGATGAAAAGCTTTCTGGGGGCGAACCTGACCGTTGGTGAGATATTGTGCAGCAGCCAGAGCAGGAAGAACAGCCCGGTTAGCAGGTAGGCTGGGATCATCTGCCAGCGCGAACCCTCAATGAGCACCTGTGCGACGGCGATCAGCAGCGCGATCAGCGTCACATAGCCCGTCCAGCGCACTGCCTGAAGCCACAGAAGAACCAAGACAAACAATGTCAACACATTCGCAACTGACAGAAGAATTTCGATGGGTCTCATTTGCTTGGCTCCCGCAGTGGAGATGGTTGCGGCTTTGTCATGGTGGCTCACATATTGGACGTAGGGGCGTGATCAAAGTTGCACGGGGACAACTTGATCGCTAATGGTCACGGAAGTGTGGCTGATTGAGCCGCCCAACGGCCTCGCCATCAGGGGCGCGAGCAAAAATAGAAATAAGCCAGCCGTGGACGTAATTCGAGCGTCCCCTGCATGCCTATATGGGATGATGGCGATCGCTTTGGCAAGCTTCCGGGGCCAACTGGGGCAAAGGCGATCGCACTGCAACACCCTACGCAATCCCTGGGGAGGGGACTGGGATAAGTTTGACAACGGGGCCGAAAGCGGCATGCCGACCCCAGCAGGGTTAAGGTGTCACTTGAATGCGATCAACGGCCAGGGTCCAGCCAAGCAACTCCAAAGCCGTTTGAAAATTATTTGCGAAGACGGCTAACTGTACTTTTACCGTATAGGTACCGGGAGAAAGCACATTAGAAAATCGCTCCATAGCCAGACTCCGCCTAGTAACAACCGTTTCCGAACCTGGGTTAGGGCTATCAAAGACAAAAAACGTTCCCAGCTTAGGATTGCCTTCAGCTCTGTTGATCAGAATTCGTGCGGTACACCAGTTATTAAAACTTTGGCCTGCCGCCGTAATACAGGCCGATACGCCTGAAAAACGGGCCCGAATCATTCCAGTTGTGCCACTGGGGATTACAATCGTAGTCGTTGCTCCCGGCAGATCTCCAAATGAAGACGCACTCGTTGTAAATAAGCCAGTTTCTCCAACTTGGCTAGTCCCGGTGATCGGACCACCATTTAATTGTGTACGAATTTTAGGTTGGCCAATGCCACTTTTTACGTCTTTTGCTTGGGCGATCATAGCTAGTGACGTAGACATCAGAATCCCTCCCAAAATCAAAGACATAAATTTACTCGAATTAGATAAGATTTTCATAGCTTCTCCTTAAGTTTTTTATTTAGATTTACTTAGATTGAAATATTATTACAGCTAACTGGCTGGAGAGATTAAAAAGCTAGGACCAGCAAAGATAGTGAAGCAACGACCAGATAAACCCCGCTTTGATTTCAGGACATACTTTCTATAACGAAGTAGCTACCCTAAATATTCCACAAGCTGAATGAATACAGTTTTTACTGCCAATGACAATACGCAAGCATCGGAATGTGTCACGTCCAGATACGCTTCGTCCAAGGCCAATGGCTCTACCAGGTCGGTATAGCGATAAAACACTGACCGGATTTGTTCTGAAATCCCCCGATACACTTCAAACCGGGGCGGTACAAAAATCAAATGGGGGCAATGTTGTAGGGCCGTTCGGGACGGCATGGCGGAATGGATGCCAAATTTCCGCGCTTCGTAACTGGCTGCGGCCAACGCGCCTCGTTTCTCAGGGCGTCCCCCGACCACCAACGATTTACCCCGATATTGCGGATTATCCCGCTGCTCTACCGAAGCGTAGAAGGCATCCATATCCACATGAATTACCTTGCGGTGAAGATTCATCCGTTGGTCTCCGATTCGCCGCCGTTTCAGTAGCCCCAATCCATTGCCTGGGAATGCGATCACCTCCCTCTACAGCCTAGCTTAGGCGGCAGGGGCTGGAGCGCACAGCGGGGGGTATCTGGCCTCAGCGCAACACAAAGCCGCTATCATCATCGAAACGGCTACACACGACTGCATGACTGAACTGCAACCTCGAATCTATCAGGCGATCGGCGTTGTCGAGGGCATCTTGGACATTGCCGACCCTCGCTCGACTCTGACCGTCAACAACAGCATCTTTCCCGTCGTTGTCTCCCGCTATGCTCGTAGAAAGTATAAACCCGGTCAGGTTCAGTGCTTTCGGGTCTATCCAGGACTCAAGAACGGACATCCCGCCTTCAAGATCGTCGCCGTTCTCGACCCAACTCCATCCACCTTCCTCTTAAAGGGATGCTGGGAACGATACCAGGATCTCCCGTTTCTCGTCGTCTACCGCAATAAACTCCATTTCGGCACCGATCAACATCTCCGCAGTCTCATTTCCGTCGTTTGGGAAAATGCACCACCTCCCGATTGGAAATTTTGGGAACTCGAAGCCGAATTGCAAGGCGATCAGTTGGTTGTCCTCAATGCAGACGGCCCCTTTGAACCGCCCCCCAAAGCCACCCATTTCGGACAGCCACTACCC
>JBAVRC010001133.1:0-10901 GCA_049694615.1 Thermosynechococcaceae cyanobacterium
CCTGTTGTGAGTCTGATCGCGACTTGCCATACTGGAGACAGGTGACAATGCGGGCGGAGGGTTATGGTTGACCGAATTTTAATCTGCACTAATTTTTCCGACGGGCTGTATCGCTTTGTCCGTTTTACCGCCGAGTTGGCGACATCAGGATTTAAGCAGATTGTGTTTCTGCACTGTGTCCCGCTCAATACAGAACGAGAAATTCCCCACCCCAATACGGCTCAAGTCGAACAGTCTCGCGATCGCCTCAACGCCGCCCTTCGTAACGTGCCCCTCAATGTCCAAGTTGAAGTGGCGGTGGAATCGGGAGATGCCGCAGATTGCATCAAGGCCGTAACCCAACGGTTTAAGCCTCACCTCATTGTGGTGGGTACAGCCTGTCGAACCCTCTTGAACGAAAAACTATTTGGTAGCACCACCGTCCAGCTATCCCAACACCTTTCCATTCCCCTCCTCATTCTGCGTCCGCAACTCATTTCGGTTTACACCGACGAAGAATTGGCACTACGGGCACGACATTTGTTGCACTCCCTGCTCATTCCCTACGATGGCAGTCCGTCGAGTCAATATCTAGTCGATTTTCTCGGCCAATGGGTGTCGCCCCCACAATCGCTCATTACCCATTGCACCCTGTGTTGGGTCGCCGAAAAAGTCAGTCTCCGCGAATCTGGCCCACCCCATTCTCCGCAATTGGATGCCCAGCAACTCGATACCGCTGGATTGCGCTTGGCCCAGGCGGGACTAGAGGTCTCTCAGGCGGTCCGACAGGGCAACCCCTTGACCGAAATTGCCGAAATTGCAACGACAAATAGTGTCAGTGCCATTGCGATCGCCTCGGATCACTTTGGTCGCCTTATTGAGTGGTCGATTCCCAGTTTTGCGGGCGAACTCATTCGTCAAAGCTGGCACCCTATTTTGTACATCCCTATCCGCAAAGCCTGAACAACCCACTCCCCTAACCCGCGAATCGTTACAAGTCTTTGATGTGGGGCTAGAAAATAATCGGCTCGTTGGCACTTCGGGCACTTTCCAGTTTCTGCACAATGGAAGGCTTCAGCCGTTCAAATTCCGACTTCAAAATTTGCTTGCTGGCTTGAGGCACAGAGGTTGAGAGTGCCTGCGTGGCCATCACAGACCAATCTTTAAACAACTGCCGCTGATACGGTGCAATGGTGATGGTTTTGACATTGGCTGGTTCTGTTACATCTTCAGTGGCAAAAAACACCAAAAGATAATAACCTTTGCTGCTAAAGAGCTTGAGGTATTGTAAGCTACGCTCCTGCTTTAAATCCAAATAGCAAGGGAGCCAACGGGGTCCCAATTGCGGATCGTAAATGGCGGTAATCCACAGCAGCATGGGATGGGGGGCCATCAAGCACAGAAAATGGTTATATCGCGTACTGAGCAATCGCTGTTGAATCTCAGAGCGCGAGAGCATGACCCATAGCCCCACCGCTTCGTCTTGCTCCGCAGTCAACAGTTGCGGAAAAACAATTTCGGCAATGGGTTTATCGGCGGGCCAAGGCACCGACCATCCAGCCTGTTCAATCGACCAAAACCGTTGTTGTGGAACTGGAATCGACGGAACGTGGGTCGATTTCGATACCGTCTGCTTCGGCGCTTGTCCGACCTCAGGGGTTGGTGCCACCGGGTCCGATTCGACCGTTGGCTGTGCCGGAATGGGCGTCTCAACCGTTGATCTCCCTTCTAATTGGTCTCGGATTTCCTCTAAGCGCCTGAGAATTTCCTCCATTGTCTGAGGACGTTGCTCTGGACGCTTGGCCATACAGCTCATGATCAACTCGTCCAATGCTTTGGGCAATTGGAGGTGAGGTGCAGCCATCGCAAAGGTCTTCGGAGGCGTATTGCGATGGGCCTTATACCAGCTCAGGAGGGTATGTGCTTCCGGTTCAACGGGCATCTTCCCCGTCAAGATCTCGAACATCGTGATGCCTGTACTATAGATATCCGAGCGAATATCTAAATCTTTTCCTTCAATTTGTTCAGGGGAGCAATAGGCTAAAGTCCCCATAAATGAACGCGTCTGACGCCCTTCAGCAGTATCCCGAAACAACTTGGCAATGCCAAAGTCCAAGACCTTGGCCACTTCCCCCATGCCGGGGTCGGAAATGACAAACACATTGCTGGGTTTAACGTCCCGATGGACAATTTTGCAAATTTCTCCGTCAATTTTGATCCCTTCGTGGGCGCATTGCAACCCTAAGCAAATGTGGCGTGCCAGCCGCATGAATCTTGTAACGGTTAATGGGGCGGAAACAATTAAGTCGCTTAAGTTTTGCCCTTCCATGTATTCCATCACGGAAAAGGGCACGTCATTGCGATGGACCCCATAGTCCAGAACCCGCACAATATGAAGACTTCTCTGGCCTAACTGTGCGCCCGTCCGTGCCTCATCGGCAAACCGCTGCTTCATCTTCGCATTCAGTAAGGTTTGCGACAGAAATTTAACAGCGACGGTTACCCCCCCCAACAATTCATCTTCCGCACGGTAGACCCGTCCCATTGAGCCTTGGCCAACCATCTCGATGAGACGATAACGGTTGATTAAAAGCTGACCAATATTCGGATCCGGGTGTTCATCCATGTAAGCGGCTCCCTGAAATGCCCAAGTAGCCTTAAACGGCCTTAATGTTGGATTCCATTCAAAGTGTAGACTGCATGTTCAGTTTTGGGAACAATACAATCTGTAGACGCAACAGCCCCTAGAGACTTGGGGCCTGATCGACCCCTTTGCTGGCCAAAACAGCAATTGCAATGGGGCAACATATGCATCCCTTGCATCTTGCTGGGAAACTAATTGCATGGGTTCTTGAATTCTATGTCTTTAGGTAGAATTTTTATTGAATCATTTGTTTTATGATCCAAAAATGACATCTGAGTGGCATGAACTCAATGGAAGGAGGCCGTCATCAACATTTGTTAACAAAAATACGGTTTTCTGGGTGTAATCGTTATAAATAAACCTTTAGCGCCGCTTATGAAAGTTCAAGATATTTATCACTTTTTTCAAGAGCCTCCCCCTGTTTATCTGGGTAAGGAGCTGGCGGTTTGTTACGTCTTGTCTGTTTTAGTGGAAACAGGCGATTCTTATGGTACAGCGTTGATTGAATATATTGAAGCCAATTATTCGATCTATCGATTATCGGATACGGTTTTATACACCGCACTGAAGTTTCTCGAAGACGAAAATGTGATTGATGGGTATTGGCAACGGGTGGAAGGTCGCGGTCGTCCTCGGCGGATGTATCAAATCCAGACGGGCAAACTGGAATTGGCCCGACAACTGGGACAACTTTGGCACGAGCACGTGAACCCTAGCCTTGCCGGACAACCCAAAAAACGACGTCAGTCTGGCTAGGGGGTCAGGGCTTCGAGCTTGGCGCGCACGGCTTGAATGTCTTGCCACATGAGCCATTTAGGGCTGCCCGTTTCGCGAGATGGATTGCGCAGCAAATAGGCTGGATGAAAAATAGGCATGCACAGGTAGCCCTGCCATTCCATCCACTGTCCCCGTAGTTTCGTAATGCCTCGCTTATCGCCAGTGAGTCCACGGACTGCCGTTGCTCCAGCGAGCAATATAATTTTGGGATTCACAATTCGAATTTGTTCTAGTAGATAGGGCTTACAGGCTTCGGATTCTTCTGGGGTGGGTGTCCGGTTTCCCGGTGGACGGCATTTCACCACGTTACAGATATAAACATCTTGGTCCGAATTAAATTTGACGGACGCTAGGATTTTGTCGAGTAACTGGCCTGCTTTCCCCACAAAGGGGAGGCCAGTTTCATCCTCGTTTTGCCCCGGTCCTTCGCCGATAATGGCGATCGCCGCTTGGGGATTTCCCCGTCCAATCACCGCATGAGTGCGCAATCGCCCCAGGTCGCAGCGCTGACAGCTTGAACAATGGGGGACCATCTCGTCAATGGTGCGGTAGGTTCCAGCGGGGATGGGCACCTGCGCACTGGTCGGAATCAAGGCAACATCAAACGGGGCCGATTCCGGCGGGCTGGTCGGCTCCAGCATATCGAATAAATTAATTTGCGCGTCCTGGGACATGACGTTAACCGACCCCTTTAAGCCAACACGACAGTTGCAGACCTTGCACAGCAGCAATATGGTCCCATTTTATGGCACTTGACACGCCAAGGCGGATTGTAGAGCCGGTAGGAAACGATCCACGTAAGGAGGCCAGCCAATGACGATGGGCTGGCGATGGGCTAGGGTGACGGGATCTAACGCATCCAAAGAAAATTTCAGAGGCAATCCCTCTAAATCGCAGCAGACCAGTCCAGCTTGTTGGGCCAGGGCGAGAGGGGCCACGGTGTCCCATAGTTTAACCCGTTGATTGAAGTAGAGATACAGTCCAGCCCGTCCCTGAATGACCTCTAACACTTTTAGGCCAAAACTGCCCAAGGTATAAAATTGGGCTTCAGGAATGGCCTGCTGGATGGCCACACCGTACTGACGTTGATCGCGATCGCCGATCAAAATGGGGCAGTAATCCGGTTGCGGGTCAGCTGTCTGGCGGGGAGATAAGGGTTGTGCAGGTTCGGTCCCTTGGGCTGTAAACAATCCCCAATCCGGGCCACCGTAAATTAAATGCTCGGATTCGGGTCGCACAATCCACCCGGCGATCGGTTGCGCGTCTTGTAACAGCCCGACCATAATCGCATAGTCAGGACGGCCATGAATGAAATCTTCCGTTCCATCCAGGGGGTCAATCAGCCACAGTCGCGGAAATTCCCCTCGAATCGCTTGAATGGATTGGGTGTTTTCTTCTGTAATGATGCCATCGGTGGGGAACCAGGTCTGAAACTGTTGGGCCAATTGTCGATCCAGGGTCCGATCAATCGCAGTCACAAAATCTTCTGGTCCCTTTTGATCCACCTGGAAGGGTTCCCGTGCCATTTTCCGTGCCCATTCCCCGGCCTCCCAGAGGGTGGTTTGAATCTGCTGCAACATCGGCGCTGAAAAAGAGGGCATGGGCTGGCACAAAAACAACGGCTTACTTCAAATCTAATAACCCCTGCTCTTTGAGCTTGGGATTAAAGCGGATGGCTTCTTGTACCCCGCGTTGGGCCAATATATCGAGAATCTCCTGCTCAATGCGTCGAGCCGCATTTTTTAAGATCAATAGATGTTGACGATCTTCGAGTTGGGGATCGACGTATTGGGCCAACTCCTCCGGCAACATTTTCGCTTTGACATCGATGGGTTCTTCCCAAAGGGCGACGCTTGGGCCATTGCCGACCGGAACTTGCCCGTTTTCCGCCACCCAAGTGGTTTTAATGTCTTCTAAAAGGGTCCGGTTCGGTCGCGCAACGGTAAAAACTTTAACGCCCTCACAGTGTTGGGGTTGCCGGACCAAATGCTGTTTTAGACTTAAGGACACATCTCGCGAATAACCGATATAGACCAATTCAGGCGCACTGGAATAAATGGCGTACACACCGATCTTGCCCTCGAACTGGTGAGGAAGTTGACCATCGGCATCAATATAAGGGAGGGTTGCCAGGGTTGCCAGAGAAGGGCATTCAGACGTAGCCTGCATGGCGTGCTCAAGGGATTCGATACCCCTTAGTATGCATCACTCTCGGTGCCTAGGGGCAGAAAAATCGTCAGGACTTCGCTTTGATGATGTTTACGCACGGTGAGTTTACCGCCTAGGGCTTGGAACAAATGCTTGGTGGTGGGCAGACTCAAACTCAACCCACCCGTTTCTGGCTGAAACATCAACAACTGGCCGATGGCTTGCAACATGGGGGACTCAGTGGTTGTATCGGTTTGGGCCTCATTGGGCTGGGTTTTCAGTTGTAATTTCAGTTGCGGTCCCGCTAAGGCGACTTGCAAATGAATATGGCTGCCGGCGGCCAGACTGTATCCCAAATATTCCATCAACCCCGTTAACACCTGATCTAAGAGGTGCGGGTCACGGATGGCGATCGCCGGTAACTGTTTTGGCATCGAAATTTGCAGGGTCAGATCCCGTCGTGCTGCATGGGTTTGCCAGCGGGCTAAGTTATCCTCCAGCAACTCTTTTAGGGAGATCGGCGTTAACCGATTCGGCAACGATTGACAGGCATCGCGGGTGAGTTCCATCGCCCGAAAAATCAAACCAAACCGATCGATTTGACCGCTACATTCCCGGTGGATAGCTTGCAGCCGTTTCATGGCCTCTCCGGGTAAATCGGTCCGCTTCAACAGCAACCGCGTTAAGGTTTGAATCGTAGCGAGGGGCGTTTTAACCTCATGGGCCAACGCTTTGAGCAATTCAACGTCGTGTCCTTGTTTCTCAGGATCGGGGTTTGGCAGTGGATCCGCTTTTGCCGCCGAGTGGACCGATGCGCCAGTTTTCTCTGCCGATGGGGGCCTGGGAATCGTCTGCGCTGCTTTGACTGGAGCGGAACCCAATGACAGGGATCGATCAAATCCCCCATGAACTGGGGTTACGGTTCCAGTTGGCTGGGCTGCGCGTTGCAAGAGCAAGCGACTAAATTCCATGGGTAGACGGTAGTGCGGCGCGACCATCGGAAAACGTTGCCGCCAGTGTTCGATTTCAGTCCATTGACGATGCCTTGAACTGCATTGTGCATGCAGTTGCAACGCCAAACCAATTTGTTCGACGGTTTTAGGGTCAAAGGAAAACTGAAACTGCGATGGGCCATCGACTGAGGGACTGAGGATCCCAACCCAGGAAAATTGCGGGGTTTGAATCAGACAAAAGGGTTCCGAGCCGAACCCCTCTTGGGTTGACAGGGAAACAATGGGGATCGACTCAATGGCCGAGCGGGTTGTCCGATCTGCCGGCAAGAGTTGAAAGGCTGGATGGGAGGATTCTTCAGGGGTCAACACCCAGGTTTTGTAGTGGGCCAATAGGGCTAGATCGCTGAAGACAGGGGTTGGACCGCAGAGGACCACGCCTTGCACATCGCAGACTTCGGCCATCGGGGTTAGGGTCAGACCATCGCAATTCAGTTGCGGGGAGAGGTGGGTGGTCACGTCGACTGCGCCCTGCAACATCTGCGACATGGCAGCGATCGCCTGGTGCCAAGCCCATTGGGACTGCTGGTCATTCAGTGTCGCCCCAGTTTCAGTGCCGAAATTCGGCTCCACCGCCGCAAAAACCTGCGCCAACGTTGGCAACCGTCCCATGGCTATTTCCTGCCTTAGTGTTGCTTCCCTGTCCAAGCGCGTCTGTCCTTGGCTGACTTGCATAACTCAGATGCTCCTTAGCTCGACAATAACGGTTTTTGGAAATTGCCGATAGCGGCTAAACCGAACCGATACGGGGCGGATTTTCCGGCCTGTGGGCTGGGGAGTTGATTTCAGTCGGTACTCTTGTCTAGGATGGGCCAATCGAATCGGATTGCTGCACCTATTCTCCCGTGAAATCTTTACCGACCCAATCCTACGTTTCGCCTTGGATCTATCCCCTCGTGGCCACGACGAACCGGATTTTCGTACGCCACTTTTTTTTTGGTCCTATTCATCTGCAAGGTCAAGAAAACCTTCTGCCTAAAGGACCAGCGGTCTATGCGGTCAAACACTACAGCCGCTGGGATCCATTGATCATTGCCCAAATCGGTCCCAAAGCGGTGCGATTTATGACCAATGCCAATCAATTTAGCGGACCCCAGGGCTGGTTGATTCGTCGCCTGGGTGCCTTTGCCATTGACTTAGCCCGTCCCCAAAAGTCGAGTATCAAACACATGATCGACCTGTTGCATCAAGGGGAAACGGTGGTGATTTTTCCGGAGGGCGGTATTGTCCGCGATCAGGTGTTGCGATCGCTCAAACCGGGTTTGGCCCGTCTCATTCTTCAGGCTGAATCCTCGGCGGAGCGAGCCCAACCCATTCCGATTATTCCCATTGCCCTGCATTACAATCCCGATGCCCAACGGGGGGCATCGGTCTGGATTGACATTTCCCCGCCGTTTAACAGTCAACAATTCGGGGCCGATGACGATAAACAGCGGGCCAAGGACATGACCCAACATTTGGAACAGGTGCTGCGCGATCGCCTCCAACACCTCCAGGCCAATTCCCAGAACGGGGATCGCAGCAAGGGCTATCAACAGAAAGGTTAAGATATACGAACAGACGCTTGCGTCGGCTGTTGACCTTCAGATGGAACGAATGCATGTCGGTTTTTTGGGCGATCGCAGTTTTAGCGGTGTTAATTGTCGTTCACGAGCTAGGGCACTTTCTGGCTGCCCGCTTGCAAGGAATTTACGTGACCCGATTTTCCATCGGCTTTGGTCCGGTGCTGTGGAAATATCAGGGCAAAGAAACCGAGTATGCTCTGCGGGCGATCCCCTTAGGGGGATATGTGGCGTTCCCCGATGATGAACTGGACGAGGCGATCGCGCCCAACGATCCCGCTTTACTCCAAAACCGTCCAATTTTGGATCGGGCCATTGTGATCAGTGCCGGGGTGATCGCCAATCTGGTTTTTGCCTATGTCCTCATCCTGACCCAAATGGCTTGGGTCGGTGTCCCCGAACTCAAAATGGCCCCCGGCGTCATGATTGTCCAGATTGCCTCGGAAACCAGTTCAGCCGCAGCCCAAGCGGGCCTGCAAGCCGGCGATATCGTGCTTGGTGTGGATGGGCAATCCTTGGGTAAAAATGAGCAGGGCATTGCTGCATTACAGGCGCAAATTAAACAGAAACCGGACCAGCCCCTCACGCTAGACATTCAACGCAACGACCAACCCCTCTCCTTGCAGGTGATCCCCACCCTTGGCGAAGATGGCGTGTCTCGCATTGGGGTTCAGTTAGCCCCCAACGGTTCCGTGGTGCGCAAGCCCGCGCCCTCTTTTGTCAGTCTCTTAGGCGCTGCCTCCGAGGAATTCCAACGTTTGGTTTCCATCACCGTGATGGGGTTTGGCCAACTGTTGACCCATTTTCAAGATGCGGCCAGTCAAGTCTCTGGTCCCATTAAAATTATCGAAATTGGAGCTGAGATTGCCCGATCTAATCTGAGCCAACTGCTGCAATTTGGCGCATTGATTAGCATTAACCTGGCCGTTATTAATATTTTGCCGTTACCCGCCCTAGATGGGGGACAACTGGCCTTTTTACTCATTGAAGGCTTACGGGGCAGGCCGCTTCCCCTAGAACTGCAACAGGGTGTAATGCAAACGGGCTTGTTTCTGCTACTTGGGCTAGGGATGTTCTTGATTGTGCGGGATACCGCCAATTTAACCTGGGTGCAACAGCTTTTTTCTCAATAGGATGTGTCTCAGGTTCGACGGTTGAACTGTGGCTATTACCCGTAAATTATCTGCCAAGAAACAACGTGCTCTGGAAATTCTGATCCGGCTTAAGCGACTGTACCCCGATGCAACCTGTAGTCTGACCTACGAGACACCCGTCCAGCTCTTGGTTGCGACGATTCTCTCGGCCCAATGCACCGACGAGCGTGTGAATCAGGTCACCCCTGCGTTATTTGGGCATTTTCCGGATGCTGCATCAATGGCTGCGGCACCGTTGGCCGAACTTGAACAATTGGTGCGATCAACGGGCTTTTATCGCAACAAGGCCCGCAATCTACAAGGAGCGTGTCAGAAAATCGTGACGGATTTTCAAGGCGTGGTTCCCCAACAGATGGAACAACTTTTGACCCTACCGGGCGTGGCTCGCAAAACGGCCAATGTGGTTTTAGCCCATGGCTTTGGGATCAATGTGGGCGTTACAGTAGACACCCATGTCAAACGCTTGAGCTATCGCTTGGGTCTCACCTCGGAAACCGATCCCGTCAAAGTCGAACGAGATTTAATGAAGCTTTTGCCTCAGCCGGATTGGGAAAATTGGTCCATTCGCTTGATCTACCACGGACGCGCCACCTGTATGGCTCGCAACCCTGCGTGCGATCGCTGCGAACTCGCCGATTTGTGCCCCTCTGCCAACTCGACTTTTCAATCGGCCCCGACTTCTGTTGTAAAACAAAGCTGAATCCGGCTGACCGCACCTCGTGCACTATGAGGTCTGCGGGATGGCAGGGAGCCAGTCAGAAACATCCCATCGAAACTTTTTGAAAGATGTGTTGATGGCCGCAAGATTGGTTACCATAGAGAATGCTGTCTTCGTTACGTTTGCCGTTACTAGAGAAATCCATGGCTAAAAAGAGCATGATTGAGCGAGAAAAGAAACGCCAGCGCATAGTGGCCAAATACGCTCAAAAACGAGAGGCGCTGCAAGAACAGTTTGTCAAAGCAGCGTCCCAAGCCGAAAAGATGGATATCCATCGCCAGATTCAACAGCTACCGCGCAACAGCGCACCCTGCCGTGTTCGGAACCGCTGCTGGGCCACAGGCCGTTCGAGAGGCTATTTCCGAGACTTTGGCTTGTCTCGTCACGTCCTGCGCGAGATGGCACACCAAGGACTGTTGCCGGGAGTCACCAAGTCGAGCTGGTAAAGCGCCTTGGATATAACCCTCAAAAAGGATGCAGCACCCGGTGTTGCATCCTTTTTGTCCAAGCGTATTGATTTAGCCTGGACAGCAGGGATTAATCCCTAAAAATTCTTTTAATAATAAATCGCTGACTGCATTAGCGACCGCAAATTCGCTATAAAAACTTTTGGAAAAGTCAAACGCCTGCATTTCAGTCAGGATCGCCATCAGCAACGAGCCAACATCGTCTTCACCCTCCATCCGCTGCCGACGATAGACGCTCGCAGCCCGTTGGGCAATGTCGTCGTTCACCGACTCGGGTAAAAATTCCTCATCTAACCACTGACGTAACGCGCCCTGCAGCCAATCTGCTTCCCCCTTTGGGTCAGCACTCGGCGGCAGGGTAATCGGCTCAATGGGTTTAACCATGAGTATGCTCCTCCGTTACATAGACCGGGCCAATGGGGCGATCACACAGGTGTTGTGC
>JBAVRC010001134.1:0-5947 GCA_049694615.1 Thermosynechococcaceae cyanobacterium
TTCCAGGGACGACCTGATGGCGAATATGGTGCCAGGAGTCAAATCGTTCGACATCTCGGATCGGCAGGGGGCGCGGACCCACCAAGCTCATTTGACCGATGAGGACATTAATGAGTTGGGGGAATTCGTCAAGACTGGTTCGGCGCAGAAAACTGCCAATCCGGGTACGGCGCGGGTCGTCTTTGATTTTGAACAGTACGCCATCCTTGGAATCGTTATGAGCTTCCAACTCGGATTGGAGGGCTGCCGCGTTGGCAACCATGGTCCGAAATTTCCACATATGGAAGACTTTGCCATGCAAACCCACCCGTTCCTGGCGATAAAAGATCGGTCCTGGAGAAGTGGCTTTAATGGCGATCGCAATGCCAATTAACACCGGAGCCAGCCCCAACAGACCGAGGGCTGCGGCGGTAATGTCGATACACCGCTTGAGTCGATAGTCTAGGCCGAGTAACATGGGCGGAGCGGCTCGCAAGGTCGGCATGCCAGCAAAAATTTCGGAAATGCCGCGTCGATGCAAAATTTCCACACTGGAAGGGAGCAGCCGCAGGGTAATTCCCAGCCGTCGCAATTGCCAGTAGAGCGTAGAGGCTAGCTCTGTGGGCGGTAGTCCTTCGGCAATCACTTCCTGGGCTTGGGATTGGACAATGGTGTGTAGGGTGTTTTTGGCATTGGCGGTGGAGGCCAAGGCTGCGCCGACGATCCGATAGTGCGATCGCTGTTCGAGAACTTTGGACAAGCGCGGTAACCGTTCGGCTGGGGCAATGATGAAAATACGGATTGCGGGTTGGCGTTGTTCGAGTTGTTGGAGCAACAGGGTCGACACCAACCGAAAACCCATGACAAAGGCAACGCTCAGGCACCAAGCACTAAAAAAGAGCGATCGCGGCACATCCAGTTTGGGATCGTAAAAGTAGCTGACCACCAAAGAAAACCAATAGGCAAAACTCACCAACTGGGCCGAGCGGACATAGTTTTTCCAGGCTGTGGTGCGATTGTATAGACCGCCGCCAGCCAAGATCAGAAGCGTAACGAGGGCAAATATCCAAAACAAACTCGGCAAACCGAACCAATGCCACCACACCAACTGGGCCGGAATGGGCGAGTAAAACTGATTCAACTGGGCTGCGATTTTCCAGGCGCAACCCAGTGCGGCGATATCCGCGACGGCAAGCCACCCGACATACCGCCAAGCGCGTTGGTCCATCCGGGCAAACCGAAAGGAGCGCGTGGCTCGAAGATCGTCCCGGCGAAAGTCTTTCCCGATAGCTCGCTTCACTGCCCCTTAGCCTATTGCAACACCTGTACACAGCGGTTGAACCATCCTGACAAAATTCGGAACTGTCCAGGAACCTGTAAAAAGACAGCGACCGTTGCCGAAGACCCGCATCAGACTTTGTATGGATGGAATACTATGTTTATCCTACCCAGGTGCGTCACTCAAGTGGGCAGGGTGCAGATTTATGCAAGGGTCAGTGTGGGGCGATAGGTTGACGTTTCCCCCAACACCCTCACAACCGCCCGTTAGGCTGGGAACTGCGGGAATCCGGAGACGGAACTTTGAAGCGAAAAATAAACGGTTGTTCCTTGATCAACCTTCGATTCGATACGAATCTCACCACCATGCATCAAGATAATTTTTTTAACCGAAGCCAATCCAATCCCGGTTCCCGAAAAATCTTTGGCAGAATGCATACGGTGGAAAGGCTTAAAGAGGTCAGGGGCTTGAGTGCTATCGAAGCCTACACCATTATCTCGAATATAGAAAATAGGTGGGTCTGTATGGGTTAAGACACCGAAATCGATCTGAGACAGCTTCCGTGTGGCGGAATATTTCCATGCATTAGACAACAAATTTTCTAAGACAATTCGCAATAAAACTTTATCTCCCCATGCCATGAGACCTGCTTCAATTCGGAGTTCGGATAGACGATTTGGAGCAATTTCTTTGAGATTATTAACAATCTGCTGAACAATTTCACTTAAATTGACAACTGTATATTGCAGTTGAATGTGATTTAAACGATGCAAGTCTAAGACCGTTTTAATATGTTCTCGCATTTGCAACGACGTGGTATTAATCCGGTCAAGATGACGGCAAATTTGTTCTGTAAATTGGTCAGTATATTTGAGTTTTAAAATTTCGCTGGAACTGAGAATGATACTCAGTGACACCTGCAAATCGTGAGAGAGTGTATAGGCAAAAGCTTCTAATTCTTGGTTGGTCATAGAAAGTTGGGCTGTGCGTTCTTGAACACGCTGCTCTAACAGTGCGTTAACCCGTTCTAGTTCAGCCGTTCGTTCCCAAACACGCTGTTCTAACTCAGCATTTAATTGCTTCATTTGAGTCTGGGCATGCTGCATGTTTAACTGGGTTTCAATCCGCGCCAAGACTTCTGTAATTTCAAAGGGTTTGCTAATATAATCTACGCCTCCCATCGAAAAGGCTTTAACCTTGTCAACAGCTTCATTGCAGGCACTAATAAAAATAATGGGAATATGCTGAGTTTTTATGTCACTCTTGAGTTTATTACAGATATCATAACCAGATATGTCCGGCAAATAAATATCTAGCAAAAGTAAGTCCGGAGGAGACAGGCTAATCGCTCTTAAGGCGACTTTGCCATTGATAGCTGGACGCACTTTATAATTAGATTGCCTGAGTATTGTTGAAAGAAAAATTAAATTTTCTAAATCATCTTCTACAATCAAAATATCCGGTTGTCTGATAATACTCATATCGAAGTTAGAATTTTTTATTGTCTATTTCAGATTTTATCAATTGAGCAGCTGCTTCACTATTCAGTGGCTTGGCCCAATGATAACCTTGCCCAAGATCGCAGTTAAGAACACGAAGAAGATTAACTTCTACTTCAGTCTCAATGCCTTCTGCAACGATATCCATTCCTAAATCATGCGCTAAGTTAATGGTGCTGCGGACAATTCTAAAGTTGTGAGTCTCCTTAAAAAAGGGAGGTTCATATTCACTGTTATCAATCAATCCCCGAATAAAAGCTTGATCGATTTTAAGCGTATCGACTGGAAATCGATGAAGGTAGCTCAAGGAAGAATACCCAGTGCCGAAGTCGTCAATCGCCAGTTGAATCTGTCGCGATCGCAGCTCAGCCAAGATAACTGACGCTAGATCGGTATTTTCCATAAATGCACTTTCAGTAATTTCAAGTTTGAGCCGACAAGCATCAATCTCCGTTGCTTTTAAAACCTCATCAATACGAAATAATAAGTCGGGTTGCAAAAATTGTTTAGGGGAACAATTGACACTCATGAAAAAGGGCGAGTTGGGCGGCAATATTTCTTGCTGCCAACGTTGAAGCTGGAGACAAGCTTCTCTGAGAACCCAGTTGCCAATTGGGATAATTAAGCCGTTCTCTTCAGCGATGGGAATAAACTTGGCGGGTGAGACAAAACCCTGTGTCGGATGGTGCCATCGAATTAAGGCTTCAACGCCCATAATTTGACCGGACAACAGCGACACAATCGGTTGATAGTGGAGGGTGAATTCCCCACGACTGAGGGCACATCGCAAATCCGTCTCAACTTGCAACCGTTCCTCAGCTTGTTCATGCATTTCTGCTGAAAAAATCTGGCATTGTGCTTTCCCCATCTGCTTGGCCTGATACAGGGCCGTATCGGCATCTCGGAGCAAATGTTCGGGATGATTGTAGTTCAAATCGCTTACAACAATACCCATACTCGCGCTGACAAAAATCGTGTGCGGATCCAACTGGATGGGCTGAGACAACCTGTGCTGGAATTGTTGCGCGCATTGCTCAACGTTACCCAGGTCTTGAATGTTATCTAGGAAAATCAGAAATTCGTCTCCGCCCAGTCGAGCCAGCATCGCCCCTGGCGGGAGACAAGCGGCTAGGCGCTGGCTAATTTGGATCAATACGCGATCGCCGACGGTGTGACCTAAGGAGGTATTGATGAGATGAAAGCGATCGCAGTCGAATAGAA
Organism: Thermosynechococcaceae cyanobacterium; assembly: GCA_049694615.1. Lineage (GTDB taxonomy): Bacteria > Cyanobacteriota > Cyanobacteriia > Thermosynechococcales > Thermosynechococcaceae > JAAURS01. The sequence continues at coordinate 3,979 of JBAVRC010001134.1, forward strand.
TCAAGGCAAAATGATACGCAAGATCGTCTTTTGTGCGCTGGATCGCCGCAGTCAGCGTATCGGTTAGTCCCAGCCAATTGGGTAGATGGGTTAAGGCGTCATGGCGGAGCATATGCAGGAGTTGTTGCTGCGCGGCTTCCCGTTCGGCAATTTCTTGTTCCAAGCTGCAATTGGCTTTTTCCAACTGTAGTGTGCGTTGGCATACCCGCTCTTCTAGTACCCCATTGAGCTGTTGAATTTCTGCTTTTGCCCGTTGCAACGACAGTTGGTTTTCAATCCGAGCGAGAACCTCAGCCATTTCAAACGGTTTGCTGATGTAGTCAACACCACCGACGGTAAAAGCCTTTACCTTATCGAGGGTTTCATTCAGGGCACTAATAAAAATGATCGGAATGTCGCGGGTGCTCGGATCCTGTTTGAGTTGTGCGCAGACCTCATAGCCCGTCATATCGGGCAGGTTAATATCCAAAAGAATGAGATCGGGCTGAGCGGTTTGAATGGCCCGGAGGGCTACGGCACCGCTAATGGCTCGACGAACTTTGTAGTCTTGCTCGGCTAAAATACTGGTCAACAGCGCCAGGTTACTTAAGTTGTCGTCCACAATCACAATGTTGGCCATGGCTGAGTGATGCATCGCAGTCGAGTTATTCATGAGAAGAGAACTTGGGGAGGGGTATGAATGGACCAAAGACTGAAATGGTCGGTTTGGGTCAGCCGGGACCTGGACTATCAGGTTTTTCGGTCATGATCTAACGCTTGTTGTGCCAAATCGGCAATTTTATGGAATTCCAGCACATCTGCTAGGGAAGTTAAGGTTTGACCGAGGCGCGGATACGTTCCCCTAATCCCTGCAATGATCACCGGCAACGCTTCTTCATCCAATTCGATCGCCGCTTTTAACAGATCGGATAAACACGGATGCGGCAGTTGAGAGAGTTGCTGCTCCGCTTCGGTCAAATGGATGATGGAGTCTTCCTGGGGTTGAACGACTTCAAGCGCTTCATAGACATATTGAACACCGAGGTGAGTGGCTATCCTGTCGAAGATCTCCTCCGCTTGAAACGGTTTGCGGACAAAGTCATCACAGCCCGCTTCCAAGGTTTCAGCCCGGGTCGTCTCAAAAATGCTGGCCGTTAGGGCAATAATGACCGTCTTCGTCGACGGGGCAAAGGCATGAGACGGCGGCACTTCTAAGTTGTAAAACGTTGAGGACTCAGCGTCGATCAGGATCGACGGATCGGTCTTTTTGCGGTTTTCTACCAGCGTGCGCAGTGCTTCAACCTTACGAATGAGTTGCGTCGCTTCTAGTCCATTCATGGTGGGCATGTGCCAATCCATCCAAATCAGATGGGGACACCATTCTCGCCAAAGGACGATCGCGTCCTGTCCATTTCCAACGGCTTGTACTTCAAAGCCAACGGCTTCAAGCAATCGCACCAGCAACAGGCGGTTTTCGGGTTGATCTTCGGCAACCAGAATGCGATAGGTCGGTTGGTTGGGAGCGATCTGAATAACCCTTTGGGGCAATGGGGAAGAGAGATGGACGGCAGCGGCAGGACTGGCTTGAATCTGAAATTGAACCGTTGTTCCTTGCCCCAATTGACTGGTTATATCAATGTCCCCGCCCATCAATCGGACAAAATTGCGACTAATGGGCAAGCCTAGCCCGGTCCCTTCTGCAGATTGTCGTCCGACATCGGTTTGGGTAAAGGGATCGAAAATCGTCTCTAAATCGGCGGCTGAGATGCCGGAACCCGTATCCGTCACGGTAAAGCGGAGGGGCATGGTAGCGGAGAGGGCAGGCGAATCCAGCTGAACCCGGAGCGTGACACTCCCTTGTTGCGTAAACTTAAGCCCATTGCCCAGGAGATTGATCAAGACCTGACGCAGTTTACCTTCGTCGGAGCCGATAAACTGCGGCACCGATTCGGGACAGTCAAACACCAGTTGGAGTCCCTTGGATTTGGCC
>JBAVRC010001135.1:0-1759 GCA_049694615.1 Thermosynechococcaceae cyanobacterium
TTCTGTTTCTGCACTATGAATAATCGACCGCGCTAGAGTTGCCGTCGCTGAATCTTCCACCACCAACAATTTCAATAACCCTAGATTTGGACTTAATTCCGTTAATGGTAGTAAATCATCAAGATAAAGCCGTTTAACCTGTCCACTCAACAACAATTGGTAGGCCACATCTGACCCTAAGTCCATATTGTGATCGTATAAAATTAACAGACCATACCAAGGTCGCTTCACTTCATACTGGCGCAAATACAAAAATATCTCGGCAAAATATCTGCCATAGAACCCTGGATCCCGCTGCATCTGCGCTTCTAGAAACACCAGGGGCAAACTCGGATCGTCAGCAACAGGGGTTAAAAGTCCATCTAATTCAAACCCTTTCTCCTTCACGGCAGGTGCACTATAGACAAACTCACAACCGATTGGAATTTCGGGTATTAATTCAGTGACCAGTCCTGGTTGTGATAAAAACAGACGGTAAAAGAGTTTGTCAGTATTCATAGATAGGCGCATCTGTTGAACAACAGTTCGAGATTGACCACCGTAAGCCTCATCTATCCGCAATAGTGCTTTTCCACTTCTCAGACCTGCTTTTAACGCATTCGCAACCAATCCGTCAAATCATCCACCCGCGAAAAATCCAACAACGCTTCCCCCAACGCCTCAACCGTTGCCAAACCCAAAGCCCTCACCTGCAACTCCACCTCAGGCAAAAGATTGCCAAACTTCCGATTAAGCTGCTGCAGCACCAACCACTGCCCCTCTTCTAACTTTCCTCTATCTTCACCCTTCGCGTCACTTTCTTGAATCAATTCCTGTAACCAAGGCAACTCCCGTAAAACAGCCATATCCCACCTCAAAATTTGACTGACTCACTAAGTTTTTATTCAAGATAATTTCTGCAAATAATCTCACGAACTTGTCCAGATGAACCGCGAGGATATGTTGGCCCAACAAATGGAAATTTTTCCAAGAGTCCAACATGATTCAAAATATCTTCGCCAACCCTTTCAGATAAATCAGGGTCTTTAGTTGCAATGTATAAGCAAATATCACGAAGATCATCAAGAGATGGTTCCGTCCAAACTATTTTGAAGTCCATGATGCAACCATGTGCTTAACCTCTTCATGGGAAACAACCCGCCCAGCATCAGCAGCACATTCTCCTTGCTGAATTGCCGCAAGAATCTCAATTTCCTCTAGAATCTCCTCAATGGATGTTTCTTCAGGTAACTTCTTGAGCGCGTGAATCACGAGTTCCTTGGCAGTCATAGGACAATGAATATTGAATAGAATGATTAAGGCTGTCAGCTAATTTTATAGCATAGTCTTGTCTAGAAAAAAGAGGGGATTTGAGTTAATTCCCCCCTTTTTTCTAGCGAAGCGTCGCGTCAGCGCGGGGGCTAGGGAGGATCGAATGCAGGGATGATCTAACATTTTCCACTGCTCAGACATCCTCCTAATGCATTCGCAACCAATCCGTCAAATCATCCACCCGCGTAAAATCTAACAACGCCTCCCCCAACGCCTCAACCGTTGCCAAATCCAAAGCCCTCACCTGCAACTCTACCTCAGGCAAAAGATTGCCAAACTTCCGATTAAGCTGCCGCAGCACAAGTACCTGCCCTTCTTCTAATTTTCCTGTCGCCTCACTTTCTTGAAGCATTTGATTTAACCACGGTGACTCACGTAATACAGCCATATCTAACCTCAAAATCTGGCTCACTAAATTTGGATTCAACACAAAACTCGCAAAAAGACC
>JBAVRC010001136.1:0-3318 GCA_049694615.1 Thermosynechococcaceae cyanobacterium
GACCCATACCGTAACATCACCGTAATTTTCCTATATCGACAGAATCAGGCGGGTCGATAAAACTAAATACATACAGATTGATGTGTCCAGCAATTCATCGTTCCAGTCGATGGGAGGCTGATGACGGGTATCGCTGTGTTGCCTTTCCCCCTTGCGCAAAATGTGCGGGATTGACACCTAACCCAATCCCGATGTGTTCAGTTCATCGTATGCGATCGCAAATCTGGTCCTTTCTAATCTGAGATATCGTACTTTTTCTTGCTTTTTCAGGCTGTATAAATACAAGATGCCTTCTAAGGTCAGGTTAGGCTTTAGCGTTCTCTCTAGAGAAGAAAGCACTTAAATTTTGCATCGCGATCTGCCTCGAATCCCATTTCTGACAAGTGATCGCACGATCTTATAAGAATCGCACTAGAGGAAAGTTATGAAAAATAAATTCACTGCTACTTTGATGCAAAACGCCATCCTGGTCGGATTTGCTGTTGTTGGACTCTCAACGGTCCATGCACCGCCAAATCCTCAGATGGTAGCGCTTGCCAAACAACCTTCCGTCGTTCAAGGAACGGAAACAAATCTCCGCCAACTCTGCAATAATGTACCATCCAGCGATTTTTTTGCGAGAACAGAACTCTTTTTTGGACTGAGTAAACCAGATGGTTCCGAAGTCACTGAAGCGGAATTCCAGCACTTTCTCAATCGCGAAGTAACGCCTCGCTTTCCAGATGGATTAACGTTACTTTCAGGTCGAGGCCAATTCAAAAATTCAAAAGGTCTCATTGTAAAGGAACCTTCCAAGTTATTGATATTGCTCTACCCCATTGCGCAATCCAGCGACAGCAGCCAGAAAGTAGAACAAGTCCGCAAAGCCTATAAAAAAGCTTTCCAACAAGAATCTGTACTGCGGACAGACGAGACTTCTTGCGTCTCTTTCTGAGGGAATATCTTGGCGATCGCCCCCAAATTCGCGTTGTAGAGGCTTTAGAAAATAAAGAATCTTAAGTGGAGCAAGCTGCATAGGGCTTGAATATATACTCACTTTGCTGTCAATCTATTCACTTTTTACGCTGATTTATTCTGTTAATTTATGTTTTCAAAGGAGAATTTATGATTCATCACATTTCTATAGCTGCTCAAAAACCTCAGCATGTCGCTCAAGTTCTAGCAGAGGTTTTGAAAAGTCAGTTTGTTTCGTTTCCGCCCGTGCCCGGGAGCTATATGGTTTTTGCCATGGACGAACACGGTACAGCCATTGAGGTGCTGCCGAGAGGAACTGAAATTTTGCCCGGTTCTGGCCCAGGGAGCTGCTATTTTGAACAAAATTCAAATCCGTCGCCCTATACAACGACCCATGCTGCTGTGTCAGTGCCTCGGAGTCAATCCGAAATCGAAGCGATTGGACAACGTGAGGGTTGGCGGGTGGTACGGTGCGATCGCGAAGGATTCTTCGATCTGATGGAGTTCTGGGTAGAAAATACGCTCCTGTTAGAATTTCTAACGCCAGAGATGACCGCCCGATACTTGGCCTTTACGCAGCAGCCCGATGTTTTGAAGTACTTTGTGGCGGAACCTGTGGGGGCGATCGCCTAGTTATGTCATTGGCAGGCAACTTCAAGGGTGAAGATTTTGCAGGGGATTTTCGGTATCTGCGGATTTATTTAAAGCAAGATGAGCAGTGAAAAATTATTGGCGGACAAGTTACTGCAATTACGGGTTGAGATCAGTTTAATTCTGGAAAATTATCCTGATATATCAATCAATAATTTATAAAATTAGTAGCACAATAAGTATTGGAATAAATTGTTGAAAAAGGAGAAAATTATGCCATCAGGAATGATGATTGAAGGGAAATGGATGCCTAACTGGGATCTATCAGATTCTAGTGGTCAGTTTAAGGAGAAACCAACAACATTTCGCGATCGCGTGACTGCCGACGGTTTAAGCGGATTTAAGGCAGAATCAGGGCGTTATCACCTTTACGTATCCTTGGGATGTCCGTGGGCGCACCGCACCTTAATTATGCGAGAAATAAAAGGGTTAAATGATGTCATCTCACTCTCGATTGTGGCTCAGGATATGAGTGAAGAGGGCTGGATGTTTTCAGAAGAACCTGGCGCGATTCCTGACTTCGTCAATCATGCTCAGTATTTAAAAGAAATCTATCTAAAAGCCAATCCAAAATATACAGGGCGAGTCACAGTTCCAGTATTGTGGGATAAGCAAACCCAAACTATTGTCAATAATGAATCTCTCGAAATCATGCGAATGTTTGATACAGAGTTTGCCAAACTTGGGACACTGGATATAGATTTATATCCAGCAAAACTACAGCATAAGATCGATGAAACAATTGACGCCCTTTATTTGAGAATAAATAGAGGAGTTTATCGTGCTGGTTTTGCAACCCAACAGACAGCCTACGACGAAGCAGTCATCGAACTATTTGATAGTTTAAATCGGTGGGAAAATATTCTGAGTCAACAGCGTTATGTATGCGGAGATTGCCTCACTGAAGCTGATATTTGTATGTTTGTGACGTTGTATCGTTTTGATCCGGTATATTACAGTCATTTTAAGTGTAATTTTCGACGAATTATTGACTACCCTAATCTTTGGAATTATCTCAAGGATCTTTATCAGCGTCCTGAATTTAAGGTGACGTGCAATTTAGATTATGTTAAGAATGGTTATTACAGGAGCATGACTGAGATTAATCCCAATCAAATTGTGCCAAAAGGCCCAATCCTTGATTTTGATGAGCGGCATGATCGCGATCGCTTTGGTATTTAGTCTACACATATCCGCTTGACTATTCAGATTGCACAATTTCTTAAATCAATTGAAAAAAATTCAGATTTTAGGTTAATACGCTAGCCTAAATTAAATGGAGTTGTTCTCATGATTCATCATCTTTCCATCGATGCTCGTAATCCGTTGCGCGTTGCGAGCGTTTTAGCAGAAATTTTGAACGGCAAGGCATATAGCTATACAGTGATGCCCTTTGACAAATATGGCACAGCCATTGTTGTGTTTCAACAAGGCGATGTGTGGGTGCAGGGTATTGATGCCAACCCTGCTCAAGTGATTCAATCTACCTCTCCTGATTTAGTCGCCATCCATACCGCAATTTCAGTTCCAACCTCGCAACAGCAGATCGAGAAAATTGCTCGGCGAGAGGGGTGGCACGTCCTAACCCGCAAACAAGGTGATGCCCCCTTCAGCGTAGTTGAGTTTTGGATGGAAAATCGAATTCTGTTTGAATTTTTGCCGCCAGAGTTTGAAGCTCAATATTTGCAGAGTATGCAACCCAATGTACTGGAG
>JBAVRC010001137.1:0-1729 GCA_049694615.1 Thermosynechococcaceae cyanobacterium
TTCTAAGCGTTCTAAGGGGCACGCCCTTAAAGCCGGGACAGCAAGGTCCAGAAGGGGCAATCGCAGGCGCAGATCCAGGGACTGGACGTCATGGCCGATCTGGATGGCTTCCACCAGAGTCGATTCCGTTTCGGCTGTCCTTAGGCGCTGAAGTTGATGCTCATAAACCGCTTCATGTGTTGGATCCAGGAAAAGGGCATAGATAGCGGCGATCGCCCCTTGGGTATCCCGTATTTGAAGGCGGAGATCGTCCGGAATTTGCGCCAGCAGCCCTTGGGTATAAGCATAGTGCTCGGGCGAAACCGTTCCCACCTGGTTCACAACCGAGTCAGCCACCATGGGGCCTGAACGGCTCGCAAACCCGATGGTCCCGTCCACCGATCCAGTTGCTGTTGCTGCATTGGATCCCCGGAATCGGCTTGAAGGAAGGCCCCGCAACCGGGCAATGCGATCGCGCAAGGGTGGATGGGTGGCAAACCACCCCCCGGCCCAGACTCGACCCATGGCATTACCAAAAAAGATATGTCGAGCTGCTTCGGCATGGGGAGAGGCGAGGCGCGAACCGATTTCGGCCAGTTTTTCCAAGGCACTGGCAATGCCTTCTAGGTTGCGGGTAAATTGTACCGCCGAGGCATCGGCCAAGAACTCCCGTTGACGGGACACCGCGCTTTGGATCAGGCGACCGCACAACACCCCGGAGGACCCAATCGCCATGAGGGCTAACCCCAACACCCACCCGGCATTGCTTCGATTATTGCGGGTATACAGCAAAGCGCGTCCAGCTAAATAGACAAATAAAATACCGTGCAATACCCCCATGAGGCGGATGTTCAGCCGCATATCGCCGTTGAGAATATGGCTGAATTCGTGGCCAATGACCCCTTGCAATTCGTCGCGAGTGAGTTGGGTCAAGGCTCCTCGCGTCACCCCAAGCACAGCAGTTTCAGGGCTGTATCCGGCAGCAAAGGCATTGATCTCATCCTCGTTCTCTAAAACAAAGACATAGGGAACTGGAATGCCAGCGGCGATCGCCATTTCCTCGACCACATTGAGCAACTGCCGTTCCAGCTCGCCGGCCATTTCTGGAACAACCAAGCGCCCGCCGAGATCCAGTGCAACGGTAGCGCCCCCTTGCTTGAGTTCGGAGATTTTATAAAGACTGGCCCCACCCACCACAGCAGTCGTTAGGAGCGTCACCCAAAATAATATTTGCGGATTCCACCAGATGAAGGCTGTTTTGTTACCGTCGCAAGTGCCCAATTGGGATGGCTGGGCAGTGGATCTGCTGTTTTGCCGGCGGTAGATACGATCTAGGTCAGGGTCATTATAAGGCGTCGATTCGGTGATCGCGGGTTGGGGACATCGCACCCGTACCGAGTGTTGAGACAGGTTCGAGGCGGCGATCGCTGCCATGTAAATACAACACGTCATGATCGCCACCGATAGGCCAAATAATCCCACCAACAGCGAGGTATTTTGGCGAGCACGATCTTGCTGTTCAAAAAAATTCATAACCGCTTAAAAGGCAACACGAGGGACAGCTTTCACATCCGGAGCAACTTCTGGCAATAGGGCAGCGGGGGTGAAGGTAAACGGTTGCGCAATCAGGTTGCTAGGAAATATTTCGCGTTGGGTGTTGTATAGCGTCACGGCATCGTTGAAGGCTTGTCGGGCAAAGGCAACCTTGTTTTCGGTCGAGGAGAGTTCTTCCAGGACGCGATGCATGGAT
>JBAVRC010001138.1:0-8280 GCA_049694615.1 Thermosynechococcaceae cyanobacterium
GTATTGGGCTTCACCGGGTTCACGAAATCTCGTTCTTCCCGGTAGGCTTGGGCAATGGGAGAACACCCTTCAGCCTGGGCACCGCTAAATCGTACCGATTTGTCTGCCACCAACCCCACGTCGACAAATTCGCGGAATCCTTTATAGATTTTGGTGAAGAGAGACCCGGATGCCAAGGGGGCAACAATGTGATCGGGAAGTTCCCATCCCAATTGTTCAATGACTTCGTAGCCGAGGGTTTTAGACCCTTCGGAGTAATAGGGCCGCAGGTTGATATTCACAAAGCCCCATCCGTGGGTATTGGCCACTTCAGAGCACAGGCGGTTGACCTGGTCGTAATTGCCATGCACGGCCATGACGGTTGGCCCGTAAATCAGCGTTCCCAAGACTTTGCCCGCTTCCAAGTCGGAGGGAATAAAGACACAGCAGTCGAGTCCGGCTCGGGCGGCGATCGCAGCAGTGGAATTGGCCAAATTGCCCGTACTAGCACAGGAAACTGTGGTAAAGCCCAATTCACGGGCACGGGTCAGGGCCACCGATACCACCCGATCCTTGAAGCTCAGGGTAGGCATGTTGACCGCATCGTTTTTGATGTAGAGGTGCTTGAGACCCAATTGACGGGCCAACCGATGGGATTGGATCAGCGGGGTCATCCCGGTCCCCATGTCAATGGGGGTATCAGTCTCAACGGGTAAAAACTGCCGGTAGCGCCAGATGGAATTGGGCCCCGATTGAATGTCTTGGCGGGTAATCTTGCCCTTGAGGGAACTGAAATCGTATTTCACTTCCAGGGGACCAAAACAAAACTCGCAAACGTGGGTTGCCTTGGCTTCATACTCGGTGCCGCACTCTTTACACTTCAATCCAGTGAAGTAGGCGGTTTTGTTTTGGGTAAGAATGCTTTGAGTCATTGCTGGTGTCCTTGCCTTGGAAGTTGATCAGCCGCTATTCCGATTTCAGTTGGACTGATGCTAACACGCTCTGTCAAGGGCGTCAAACATACCCGACTAAAATAGTCGGGTATAAATCAAACCCTTGAAGGATAAAGACTCCAGGAAATAGGCCCCTGAATTTCGCGCCTAATGGGTCTGGCAACACCGGTTAGGGTTGCGTTAAGGGGGGGTATTAAGTCTGTGCAGAGTCCGAGGAAAGCGGTGTTCCAGTTTTGCCTGCAAGGGTGGGGATTGGTTTGGTGCGGAGTTGTTCGACGGTATCTTTAATAGTGCCTGCAATGGGAATGGCTAAAATAACGCCCAAGACACCGCCAATCCTGGCTCCCACCAAGAGCGATACAAAAATCCAGATGGGGTTGAGACCGATAAATTGGCCCAAGAGGCGAGGGGCGACCAAATTGTCTTTGATTTGTTGAAGGGCGATCGCAGATAGGGCCACCCACAGGGCCATCCATCCCCCTTGGAGGAGGGTCAACAAGGTCACCAGCAAAATCCCAAACGTTGCGCCAATAAAGGGAATGAGCTCAAATAGACCAATGAGTAGGGCAAATAAGAGGGCAAATTTCACCTGAAGCAAGACAAATATTGGAATCAGCCCTGTAAGCATAAACAGGGCTAGCAGCACTTGGCTAATAAAAAACTGTTGCACATTAAATTGGAGGGACTTGTTAAAGGCTTGTCCCAATTTAGCCGGCAACAGGTCGATGAGTCCCCGCCACATCTGCGGGCCATAGAGCACCATATAAATGGTCAGGACCACCACTAAAATGCTGTCAAAGAGCCGTCCCAAGGTGCCAATGGCCAGTCCCGGCAACATGGATACTAGGGTCTGGACCGTTGTTTCCAGTTGCGTAATAATTTGCCCCAAATCAATTTGTAAGCGATGTTGCTGGGCCAGTTTTTGGAACCAATCGAGCCGTTGGGAAGCGCCGTTGAGCCATTCGGGTAAAGCGTTGAGTAATTGGGTGGCTTGGTCCAGTACCAACGGAATGACGGTGAACCCCAAGAGCACGAAAACTGCTAAAACAAGGGTTAAAACGAATAAAATGGATAGAATTCGATTCAAACGCTGCTTTTCGAGCCAACGCACTGGATAGCTGAGGAGTAACGCCAGAATTGCGGCTATGGTTGTAATGGTGACCACTTGCTCAAAAAACTGAAACAAGAGGCTCAATATCCAAGCGTTGAGGAAAATCAACGGTCCGCTCAAGCCCCACACGACGTACCGCAGATAAATATCTGACCGTTTCCTCATGAATTGTGGATGTCCTTGCGAGAGGGAAAACGACCGTGACCCTGTGATCCAGTTGATCCGATTGTAGGACACAACCCTAGCCCCACAGACCCACCGAAAATAGTATCTTGAGTAGAGTAGATTAGTCGGATAAGTTCCATGAACCAACCGCTCCAGTTCCCCCGGCAGTGGCGCAAGCTATTACAGTCTTGTTTCATGGCGATCGCCGTTTTGCTGCTGACGCTACCCGCTGGATTTGCCCTAGCAACAGGTGTCGCAGATGTGCCTGTGGTAACCGCAGGGAGCGACACTTGGGTGATCGATCAAGGCGATGTGCTCAGTGTGCTCAACCAAGGCACCATTGCCAAAAAACTCAGCAAACTAGACCAACAAACCGGCAATGAAGTGCGTTTTTTAACCATCCGCCGCTTCGACTATGGCGAAACGGCCACCACCCTCGCTCAAGGTGTTTTTGAGCGCTGGTTCCCAACCGCCGAAGCCCAAGCCAATCAGGTATTGTTGCTTCTAGACACGCAAACCAAAACGGCTGGTATTCAAACAGGAGAAAACATCAAATCCTTAATGTCGGATGCGATCGCCCAAAGCATTGCAACGGAAACCACTTTGGTCCCCATTCGGGCTGGAAACTACAATCAAGGGCTTTTGGATGCGGCGAATCGTCTTGTGTTGGTTTTGTCTGGGCAACCCGATCCTGGTCCACCCGAAATTAAAATGATGGAAGTGGAAAGTACCTTCAAACCGGCAGCGGAAACCGATACGCGCAGTGCAGCGATTATCGTTGTCGTCCTGTTACTGGCTGCGACCATTATCCCTATGGCTACATACTATTGGTATCAACGCAATTAAAGCTCAACGGACACTTTTTGCTTGAAGAAAAACTAGCAGCTATCAAACTGCAATGTTTATTACATCAAATTGACGAATTAATTTCAGTTTCCCAGTACGGGCATTAATTTCGTACAAGTTATTAAAATCATCTTCCGCCTCCGAACCAAGACCATAAAGATTTCCATTAGGAGTACATACTATACTTCTAAAACCAGCAGTCCAATTTTCAGACATATAGGTCAAGTTGGCTACCTTCTGAAAACGCTGTGTTTGAGTGTCAGATTTCCAAAGCGTATTGGTACCTGTATGATGACTATGAAGCTCAACACTTACTGCATAAAAATCCCCTTCATTGTCTTGATTTAGTACTCTAAAAGAAGCAGGTAATTTGTTATTAGAAGACAACTTTCTTTTAATGCTATTTGGACTAGAATTGTAAGTTTCAATTCGAGCTTTTACATCTTTTTCTTCAGGATGATTAACTAACATCAAAAATTGATCATTGCCCTTCTGGATAACTCCTTCAATACTGTTGTTGACACTGAGGTCAGAAATAGTTATCTTTTTGGGCTTTTCTAAAATTCCTTTTCCTTTTTCGTAATTAAAGATAAATATATTGGGAGATCTCGATTTTGATGCATTACTTAAAAATGTTGTTGCAATCAAGAAAGAATGATCGGAGATCCTTGTGAAATTTGTAATTCTTTCTTTTTTCTGCAAAACAATTCCTGGTATTGGATGCAATAATTTATTAATTTGTTTTGTTTTTATGTTTAGATAAGATAGCGATAAAGACTGGGACCCCTGAGGATTATAGCGAGTTCCAATCCCATATATAATATAATTTCTTGAATCATCTTTTTTGTTTTTCTCTACTGCAGCTAAAAGCGGATAGCTCCCAGCTCCTGACAATACCGAAAAGAAAATAATTTTTCCAAAGATTCGCCGAGGGATTAAAAATTTATTTTCCATTTTTATTTTTTTAAGTAAGGTGAACCCAAAATGCTTCCGAGGGAATTTTATTATTGTCTACAATGAACAGCATGTACCATCCTGGAGGTGCTAGATTGGAATTATTTTCAATGACAACCTGCAGTGAGCCACTAGAGTCGACAATGGAGAAAGGCAAGTCAATTAATCTTTGATCTACATCCACACAATGTGTCACTGAACTTGGTCTCATTATTTGAACCTACTGAATGGTAGATGCTTGTTGTGTTGCAACAAGTATTGTTTGTCCACGTGAAATTTCGACGGGAGCCGAATCGATAGAAGGTCTTGTTCCTTGGAAAAGATAAGGCGGACTGTAGATCTCTAATCTTAATTCTGTAGGCTTTTTGGGAGGTGTCGAACCTGCTAGCAAAACTTTGCCATTCGGCAATAACAAAGCGACCGAATGATAGAGTCTTGGAACTGAATTGCTTGCAACCTCAGTCCAGCTATTAGTATTAGGATCATAAATTTCAGATTGATAAACCGCTTTTGAAATGGATTGTCTGATCATCGAGCCTCCACAAACAAACACGGTTCTGTCTGGCAAAATCACTGCCTGATGATGTCCACGAGAATAAAGGAGTGAAGGTGCAACTTTATAGGTAGGGTCAGAGTCCTTAAAATCAATAATATTGACACGTGCCGTTGCAGTTTTGGATTGGTACCCTCCTAATATCATGATTTTTTGATCCTGGGCAGGAGGTAACAAAACTGCAGGAGAATAAGATGCAGATTTATTCTCAGTTAACCCTGAAATAAGCGGCATCTGAATTGGGGTTTCAAAATCTGTAGGTAGAATTATACGTCTAGGTTGCCCGTTTGAACGTCCCGCGCTGAATAACTGCCCATTATCCAACAAAAAAATGCTGGGATAGAGAGAAAGCGAATTTGTTTGATTTGTAAATGCGATCCAACCTGTACCAGAAGTATAAATCTCTGGTATTCGGCTACCTTGACCATTTTCGTCTCTGCCACTAAATGCAATCACGCGCCCGTCACCTAGTAAGGTAAGTGTCGGGTACCATCGGCCGTGAGCCATAGAGGGTTGTGTTTCCCAACTCAAGGTTGCTGTATTGAATATAATCGAATCGGGTAGACCTAAGAAAGGGGAAATTTGTAAGGTTCCTCCTGCAACTAAAAGGTTCCCATTCGGTAAAAAAGTATGGCCAGCGCAGAAAAAATTGTAGGGTAACGATGTTGACGCAAGAATCGGAGTTAGAGGACGATAAAACGATTCCCCATTTTTGTAGTCCCAGACCGCCGTACAGTCTGGGCAAGATTGGCCACCCTCAATTCCTGCCTGTGATCCGGCTAGAAAAAGGACTTTGGCATTGCCCCCCGATACGGGTGGAAGCAGTGCTGCATGTACAGGAACCAGCGGAGCAAGGAAAGGTAGCAATTCCCAACTCCCTAGAGTAGATGACATTTATTTCCTCTCCACAAGATATTTGCAATTAAGTTCACATCACAATCTTTTTGATTGTTAGATATGGTAAAACGAAAAAGCCTTGTCATACAAGATTTGCAGAATTCAAGCAACATCGATAATTTTCACTTGCAACCGATTGCTCTGGTCAGATACTGCTTGACAAAGATTTCCATACAAAACCTGGAAACTACTGAGATGTTGTGTTGACAAAGAATTAGATTATCCTTTTCAACATACTTCTCTATAGCTATAGCTATAGCTATAGTTATTACTATTACCTCTTAAATCTGGCAAATTCAACGAGAGGATATAAAGCCATTCCCCGCAAATAGCTCTTCTCTAAAGAGAGATAATTCTGTGCAGCTAGGTTGGTTGAACCTCAATGGAATATGATTGATCTCTAAATGATCTCTAAAGAATCAAAACTTGACTTGCTCCATGACTTTGTTATGATCTTCAAGCTAAGTTTTTAAATCAATGGGTTTTACCCTACGTTAACATAATTTCAAAAGCTTTAGGTGCATTCACAAAAATGAATAAATGAATTTGAATTTCAATTGAAATTCATTTCGAACAAGCTTCAACGACCGCGAAGTCTTTTTTGGTACAATGGTATCTCTCTATACCAAATAATGGCGTTTGGGCTGTGTAAAACCTTGCTATGTTTCTATTGCTGCGAATGCTATTCGTCAGGGTATTTTGCAGGTTGACGGTCTTCAGAGCGCATTTTTCATCCGTTCCAAGTCTTCGGGCATCAAGTTTTCCACCCCTCGAAGGGCTATCGGAGCAGTACTCATGGCTTGAATCGAGGCCGCATTTAATAGCCGCTCAGCATTTGACTGGTTTTCCACAAAGGCTTGGAAAAAGGCGAGACCTAGGGATTTTATATAGGTACGTGCCACTTTTGGGGTCGGTCCAATCAATTCCTTGGGAGTGATAAAGACGCGCTCTCCAGGTTGCACGTCGTCCAGGGTAGAAAAATGAGTGGCCCCATCCATTAAAATTAACCATTTTTCAATGCTGGGCAATTCTGTGAAGGGTTCAATTTGCTCAGCGAGGGGCGGGGCAATGGTATCAGCGCTGCCGGCCACCATCATGATGGGGATTTGTACGGACTTCAATCCCTCTGGGCCAAAGATACTGCCACCAATGGGGTTTACGGCGATCGCCGCTGAAATTCTGGGGTCGCGAAAATCATAGGTTTTGCGGGGCAACTGCAACACCTGACATTGGAGCAACAACGACAAATTCAAACTTTTGGACAACTGCGGCCCGCAGGCTTGCTCCAGACGAGGGATGTTCAATTGTGCGCCTCCTAAGGCTAGGGCCGTATACCCACCAAAGGATTGGCCCATGATGCCCACCCGCTTTAAATTCAAGCGTTGGCTCAATCGCGTGTCAGTTTGATTCAGGCGCGACAACTCATCCAGTAAAAACGACACATCCAGGGGGCGATCTATAAATTCGGACGGTGGGGATACATCGTTGGCCTTGCCATCTAACAAGGCTTCAAACTGGCGACTTGAGCTACCAGGATGTTCGGGAACAGCCACCACGTAGCCATGCGAGGCCAAATGTTCGGCAAAATAGCGAAAGGTGGTGCGTCCCGAGCCTAACCCGTGGGAAATGACAATCAAGGGGAGCGATCGCCCTTGGGATTTTGGCACATAAATATCGGCTGCATACTGTCGAACCTGTCCGGTCAATTCAACCCGTTGAGGCCGAGCATCTGTTAAGGAAAGGGGCACAACCTCCCAGGCAAAGGGTCCTGGCTTTTGCAATGCGATTAAATCGCTCCAAGGGGCGATCTTTTCTGACCGGGCAGAGGTTTCGGCCTGTTGTTGTACCAGGGCAATGGCCGTATTGGTTTGCTGCACTAAGCGGCGAATCCCTTGGAAAACGCCAATGCCTGTGGCAACATCCAATTGAATACTGGATTCAGGGTAGCTCCGCAGCATACTGAGGACCGTTAACCCGTCGGGGTGGTTGGAGGCCAAGATGATGGCGGAGCGGAGCGCCTGTATGCTGGACCCCGGCGACTTGTTTTTAATAAAGACGCTGGCCCGTTCCAGCAGTTTTTCGCCTGTGGGGGTGTAGAGAAATTGCGAAACCACTTGGGGCGACAAATCGATACGGGTTTTGAGGGCTTCGCGTAAATTTTGCAGTTGTGCAGGTTTTAAATATTTGGCATAGGTGCGTAAGGTGGGCGATAAACGGCCCGTGGTGGCATACAGTTCTAAATCGGTCACCGGAATGGCCAATTCAATAAAGCCGTAATTGGCATACACCCGTTCGGCGGCAGTGACGACCGATGGCACTGTGCAACTTAGGGTGAAGCTACATCCGCTCAGGCATCCCCACCACAACAATCGAGTCCAAAGGGTTTGTTTCACGCGCATTCGATTCATTGGGTTCTAAGTCCCAGATTTTAGACCCAAAGCCTCACAAACTGCAAAAATATGCGGGATGGTAACTCGAATGCGCTCAACCGTTATGGAGGGTTTGGAAGGCTGATTGAACCACTTGAGCCGTTTTTTGATCTAAACGTCCCCAGTCCACCTCGCCAGATTCATCAAAAAGAGCGAGGTCGGGTTGCATGGCATCGGGGGGGAGATCGACCACGGTGGTGCGGTTCAGTTGCGGCTCGTAGTGGGTGAGGCAAATTTGATAACACAATTCCCAGAGGTTGATCGTGGTTTGGCGATCGCCTTGGGTCAGGTGGAGCAAATAGACCGCCACGGGTTGGGGCAAGCGGGCCAATTGCTGTTCAATCTCGGACTGACCGAACTCGTCCACGGTTTCGAGTTGATCGAGCAGCCACA
>JBAVRC010001139.1:0-3293 GCA_049694615.1 Thermosynechococcaceae cyanobacterium
CATCAAACTGGTGCGAGTACCTGCTTATTCTCCAAATGCTGTCGCCGAGCATACTGCCGGACTAATTCTGACCCTCAGCCGCAAACTTCATCGGGCCTATAATCGCGTCCGTGAGGGCAATTTTTCATTAGAAGGATTGCTCGGATTTGATTTATACGGTCGCACGATTGGTATTATCGGCACAGGCAGAATTGGCACAGCCGTTGCACAGATCATGACGGGGTTCGGCTGCAAGGTGATCGCCTACGATCTCTACCATAATCCCCACTGTGAGGCAATCGCGGTTCAATATGTAAACATGCCTCAACTGCTATCCCAGTCAGATATCATCACCCTTCACTGTCCATTAACTTCAGAGACGCAACATTTAATCAATCAAGAGGCGATCACTCAAATGAAACCCCATATTATGCTCATTAACACCAGTCGGGGAGCATTAATCGACACAGATGCAGTCATAACCGCACTCAAATCATCGCAAATTAGCGCATTGGGATTGGACGTGTATGAACAAGAATCTGAGCTATTCTTTGAAGACCGTTCAAATCGAATCCTTCAAGACGACACCTTTGCCCGATTAATGACTTTCCCTAATGTAATGATTACGGCACATCAGGCATTCTTTACTGAAGATGCGATGCGGGCGATCGCCGAAGTGACATTAGCAAATATTACACAAATAGAGCAAGAACAGATTTGCGAAAATGAAATTTAGTCGTTCAAAATCTTTTTGCTGATCGCTTCTCCAGAAACATCAAGGTCATACACAATCGGCACACCTGTTGCCAGTTCTAGTGCTGTTACTTCCTCTGGACTAAGGCAATCGAGCATCATAATAATGGAACGTAGCGAATTACCATGGGCAGCGATTAGAACGTTTTCACCTTGAATGAGATGAGGCAAAATGCGAATTTTGAAATAAGCAATCACTCGCTTTTGAGTATCTTCTAAACTCTCTCCGCCCGGTGGTCTAATGCTGAAAGACCTACGCCACTCATGCACCTTTTCGCTACCGTACTTAATAGCAGTTTCTGCTTTATTTAATCCTTGTAATTCGCCATAAAACCGCTCATCAAGGGCAGCATTTGTAAAAATAGGTAGTTCTTCAGCCGCGTTTCCTTCGTAACTATCCCAACCATTCCAATCTTGATTAGATTGTTCGTGTTTAATAATCGGGATTTTGCCACCACAAATATCATCCCGTTCGGTCAGACAAATCGTTGCTGTTTCGATCGCCCGGATTAATTTACTGGTAAAGCAGACATTTACTCGATAACCACTGAGGCGACAAGAGGCGATCGTTGCCTCAGCCCGTCCACGTTCGCTCAGAGGTACATCTACCCATCCTGTAAATTTGTTAAGGGCATTCCAGAGGCTTTGTCCATGCCGAACCAAAATGAGTTGAGCCATTATTCTCTTACCACAATGTGCAACTCAATACTGAATATATATCTACCTCTTTAGATCTTAATACATTAAGCCATAAGAGAGATGTCAATGACTCGACATAATGGGATCTTAAAAAGGCGATTCAGGGTTTCATCCGTCAAATCGCTGACTGAGAGTGTCGGTTGATGCTTACTCCAATGTCTGTGAGGATGGGTGGCAACTAGGCTCAATTCCAAAGTTTCGAGATTACTATTCTGAGGTAAAGCAAAATGACATTCATGTGAGCTTGGCGATTCATAACAATGACTGGGCTAAGTTTAGTAGGTGCGGGTTGAAAAGCCGAACTATCCTAAATGGGATGAAATGCCTGACCTATATGGGTTTGGGTCAACTGTGCCCTCCTTGTGAAAGTTCGGTTTATCTAGGCCAACCTACTTTGCTAGTGATCTCTGTGCTTGTAGAAACGCCGAAAATGCGTTCGATCTATTCTCTTCAGGAATGAGATCGGATGCTTCCGCAGACAACAACCTACTCTCACACTCTAAACACACTATGAACAGAAAGAAATTTATCGGTATTGCCAGCGGGACAATGATCGCAGCCGGAGCGACATCTTATTTATTGAGCGATAAAAGTAATCTTGTAAGGGCAGATATAAAACTAGAAGACGATTCGGCAAAGTCAACACTACGTGATCGTAGCAACAAAACGCTCAATCCAGACGAAAAAGAGATTTTGTTTCTCGCCTCGCTTGCACCGAGCGGTCACAACACGCAGCCGTGGTTTGTCCAATATCTTGAACCTTATCACTGGATTATTGGCAACGATAAAAGTAAATGGCTACCTGCCGTTGACCCAACTCAGAGAGAAACGATTTTATCGATTGGTGCGTTCATGCAAAATCTGGAATATGCCGCTGGCTCTTTCGGCTACGCCTGCGATTGGAATTTGCTAGCTACGACCAATCAGGACAAACGAGTGATGGAGGTAAAGCTTGTCAAAGAAGCGTCAAAAAATGCTTTTGATATCGCAAAAATCAAAAATCGTCGGACTGTTAGATCTAATTTCTTAAGTGACGTTCTGAAAAAAGAAGATCTCAAACATCTTATCAATGCAGAACCGGACTTTATGTATTATCTGCCTACCACTAGCAAAGAAAGTCAATTCATCAACGAACAAACCATCGAAGCAAACCGCCTTCAAGCCTATCGCGATCCCGCACAGAAAGAGTTAGCTGACTGGATCAGATTTTCTAGTCAGGATGCCGAGAAATATCGTGACGGGCTGACAACGGCAAGTATGGAAATAGAAGGATTTTCGGGCTGGGTGGTGCGGAATTTTTACAGCAAAGACAATGTGTTGAAGAAAGATTTCAGAAAGCAAGGCATTGATAAGGTTATAAAGGAAGTGTCGGCGTCGGCAGGTTGGATTCTGATTGCTAGCAAAGATAATTCGGTGGCGACCCTGATCGAAACGGGTAAGCGAATGCAAAGACTGTTTCTGAAAGTGCGAGAAAAAAGTATTGCCATCCACCCGATGACACAGATATTGGAAGAAGCATCAACGCGGCAAACGCTGAATCAATCCATTGGGATTAGCGAAGATATTCAATTTATCTTACGCACAGGTTATCTAAAAAATTATCCTGAACCCGTTTCACTCAGACGACCGATCGAGAGGTTTATACGAAAATAATAGAGATTTTAGCAGGATCGATCTCATTTATCTCTCTCCCCACAGATTTCTCATCTCCTTTTAATATTCTGAGAAACAGACAATTTTTAACCGTTTGCGAGGATTAAATCTATGAAATGGCAAAATTTAGTTTTGGTTTTTATCGTTACTATTTGCATGATATTTGCAGGTAATGTCTTCGCTCAGACTGATATCAATCTCAATAATAC
>JBAVRC010001140.1:0-4006 GCA_049694615.1 Thermosynechococcaceae cyanobacterium
TTGTTCTGCTATCTCTCTCAATTCCCTGTAAACCCATGACCGAGACTGGCTTATCTCATCCCAAACGGAACCTGTGGTTGGCCGCAATCAAGCCACCCATGTACAGTGTTGCCATCATCCCCATTACGGTGGGCAGTGCGATCGCCTTTAGTGAGATCCATACCTTTCAAATCCCTATTTTTCTCACGTTTCTCGGCTCAGGAATTTTGATTATTGCTTGGCTGAATCTAACCAATGATGTGTTTGATGCCGATACGGGAATTGATGTCAATAAAGCCCACTCGGTTGTGAATTTAACCGGACGAAAATCCCTTGTCTTTTGGATTGCCAATGGATGTCTCGCCCTGGGTATTCTGGGCATTCTCACCATCGCCCTGCAACAGCAGGACTGGACGGTAATCGAGATTATTCTGCTCTGTTGTGCTTTGGGCTATAGCTATCAGGGACCGCCCTTTCGCTTGGGCTATCAAGGACTGGGGGAACCCATTTGCTTTTTGACCTTTGGTCCCCTGGCGATCGCGGCGGCCTACTACTCCCAAGCCCAATCTTTTTCGAGCACAGCATTGGCCGCTTCAACCATTATTGGCATCAGTACCTCGATTATTTTGTTTTGTTCCCATTTCCACCAGGTGGAGGATGATCGAGCCGCAGGCAAGCGATCGCCCATTGTTCGTCTGGGAACAGCCTTAGGTGCTCAGGTTTTAACGGGAGCGACGGTTAGCTTGTATGGGTTAACCTTGTTATTTGTTGGGTTGGGCCTTTTTCAATGGCCTGCCCTAGCGATGGCAGGGAGTATTCCCTTTGCTTGGCACTTGATCCGACATGTGCAGCAATATCATGGGCAACCCGATCAAGTGAGCAATTCTAAATTTATTGCCATTCATCTCTATGTCGTCAGCGGACTGCTTTTAGCGTTTGCGTTTATGGTGCAAAATATTATTTAGAAAATATGAAAACGATTCTTGTAACGGGCGGAGCGGGCTTTATTGGCGGCAATTACATCCTCATGCACCGCAAGACCACCGATCTTCGCATTATCAACCTCGACAAATTGACCTATGCGGGTCATCGCGAAACCTTAGCCGAATTGGAATCGGATCCGCTCCATGTGTTTGTCCAAGGGGATATTGGCGATCGCGCCCTTGTGCAGGATTTGCTGACGCGCTATCAACCGGATGCGATCCTTAATTTTGCAGCGGAAACCCATGTGGATCGGTCGATTGATGGACCAGATGCCTTTGTGATGACCAATGTGGTGGGCACCTTTCATTTACTAGAAGAAGCCCGTGCCTACTGGCGATCATTACTGGACTCAGACCGAGCGGCCTTCCGATTTCTACATGTTTCGACGGATGAAGTGTTTGGCTCCTTGGGCCCCAAGGATCCGGCCTTTTCGGAGACAACACCCTATGCGCCCAATAGCCCTTACTCAGCCTCGAAGGCGAGTTCGGATCACCTGGTTCGGGCTTACTTTCACACCTACGGTCTACCCACGCTAATTACCAACTGCTCCAACAATTACGGTCCCTATCAGTTCCCCGAAAAATTGATTCCGCTGATGATCCTAAATGCCTTGGAAGGGAAACCCCTGCCTGTTTATGGGGACGGCCAAAATATTCGGGATTGGTTGTTTGTCGAAGATCATTGTCGTGCCATTCATCAGGTGCTCTGTGAAGGGACGCCGGGAGAAACTTACAATGTCGGCGGCGCGGCAGAACGCACCAATCTTTGGTTGGTAAAACAGTTATGCCAGATCTTGGATACATTGGTGCCGAATTCGCCCCAGGTGCCACACACAAACTTAATTCGTTATGTCCAAGATCGACCAGGTCATGATCGCCGCTATGCCATTGATTTTCAAAAACTGAATCGCGAGTTGGGTTGGTCTCCCCAAGAAGATATCGAGTCCGGTCTGTATAAAACCGTGCAGTGGTATCTAAACCACAAGGACTGGTGCGCTCAAGTCACTGCTGAACAGTATGATCGACAGCGGTTAGGGTTAAGCGAATGACCTGCTTTGCCTGGATCGACTAGCGATCCAAGATGCAAAAAGACTGAATGGATGTCCATAACTTAGGCAAAGTATCGAGTAACCCATGATCGCTGGGCAATTCGATGAGGCGGCACCAGGACCGTTGAGCGGCATAAGTCCGACTGGCAGCAATCGGGATCACTTCATCGGCCATGCCATGGAAAATAAGGGTCGGAACAGGTCGCTGGAGGTGGGTTTCGGTATATTGCTCAGCATCTTCCCAGAATTGATACCGCAAGGGGAGCGATCGCCCGACGGCATGATGAAACACCTCGATCATGTCGGATTGTTGCCATT
This sequence comes from Thermosynechococcaceae cyanobacterium, assembly GCA_049694615.1. Lineage (GTDB taxonomy): Bacteria > Cyanobacteriota > Cyanobacteriia > Thermosynechococcales > Thermosynechococcaceae > JAAURS01. The sequence continues at coordinate 2,330 of JBAVRC010001140.1, forward strand.
GTTGGAGTTTTTCTGGGCCAAGCTGCTGCTGCCAATGGCCCAAAAAGTCAAAGGCTGGGGCCAGTAAAACCATGCGTTCCACTAAGGGATGGGTTTGTCCGAGCCATGCGGCGGTGAAACCGCCCAAACTGGACCCTAAAACGGTCCAAGGCCCAGATTGGCTGTTGAGGATTCCCTCACATTGCCGAAGTTGACGCGTGAGGGTCAAGGTCGAGAAATCTGCTTGATTGAGGTCGGGAATCTGTAGATCAAGGCCCTGTTCGGCAAAGCGATCGCGCAAATAAACGGCTTTGGCCGACTGCGGACCTGAGGCAAATCCATGCAAGTAGAGATAGTTCATTGATTAAACCGATTCGGACTGACTATCGATCACCTCACGCACGGTCATCAGAAGTGTCTCTAATCGATAGGGCTTGGATAAACAGGCTCGGATATTGGTGTCATATTCGGAGTCAAATTGATAACTGGATCTGAGGCCACTGTTAACAATAATCTTAACGTTTTCGTTGATTGCCTTTAGGCCAAGAATAGCTGTTTGACCATCCATTGATGGCATCATCATATCCAGAATGATGGTTCTAATTTCATCTTTATGCTGCTGATATAAAGAGATAGCTTGAATGCCATTCTGGGCAGTGAGAACTTGATAGCCAGATTGTTCTAGTAATATTTTGGTGGTTTCAAGAATCATGATTTCATCATCGACCAACAGAATTAATTCTGTATTTCCTAGCGGTATATTCAAAGACTCTTCTAAAGAGATATCCGTAGTGTCTAAGGCCGGTAGAAAGATCTGAAATTGAGTGCCCCGTTCGACACGACTAGATACGGTTATAAACCCATGATGATCTTTGACAATACCTGCCACGATGGACAGTCCAATGCCCTGTCCTTCTGGCTTTGTGGTAAAAAATGGATCAAAAATTCGACTCACTATTTCAGCAGAAATACCCACACCTGTATCTGAAATTGTGATGACGAGATAAGGACCATACTGAGCTTTAGGATACATCTGAATATTATTATGATCCACTACCATATTTTTGGCAAAAAGACTTAAAATTCCTCCATCAGGCATGGCGTCACGGGCATTGATACAAAGATTCAACAAAACTTGATGGAGCTGAATAGAATTTCCCTTGACACAACGCAGTTCTGGATCAATTTCGGTATATAGGGCAATGGATTTAGGAAATACAGATTCAGCCATTTTCACAATATCTGAAATTAATAATCCAATTTGAAGATCGGTTTTCTTCTCTTTAGATACTCCTGAAAATAACTTGATTTGCTGAATTAACTCACTGGCCCGTTTGACATTAATATCTAAAATCTCTAAGAGCCGTATCGCTGTATCATCTACTGTGGAAAAATAGAGTGGCAAAAGTTTAGAAATAACTAACATTGGGGTTAATATATTATTCAGATCATGAGCAATCCCACTAGCCAGCCTATCCAGACTTTCTAGTCGCTGATGGTGTAATAACTGCAATTCCAGTTGTTTTTTAGCAGTGATGTCTGTATTGACAATGAAAATTGATTTGAGGTTTCCTTGCTCATCTCGCATGATTGTCCAGCGACTTTCAACGATGATACTCTGATTCGATTGGGTTACTTGCTCTAGTTCACCCTGCCACTCACCTTTCGTAATCGCCAGGAATTTTTGAATAGTTTGGG
>JBAVRC010001141.1:0-2794 GCA_049694615.1 Thermosynechococcaceae cyanobacterium
CACCCAGTGCCAAGACTGTTACGACGACCCTGCGGCGGCACAATACCGTCAAGATCGCGGCGTGCCAGAAGGGGGGATGGCGGTGATTGTCCAAGTGCAGGTTCAGGGGCAATTTTCGGGAGTCGCCTTTAGCCGCGATCCTATTACGGGCAACAATGCAGATGTGGCTATTGAAGCATTGCCGGGACCCGCGCTCCAAGTCGTCTCGGGACAAATCACACCGGAACGATATTGGGTAACCCTCCCCGATCCGGTTGCCGGAGTACCGTCATCATCGGACTTAACGACTCGGGGCGAGGTCGGCAAACTTCCCCCCGACCTGATTCGGCAAGTGGCCCTCTTGGTCCGCGATCTAGAAAGGCGCTACCACGGCATTCCGCAAGACATGGAATGGACCTACGACGGCACCACCCTGTGGGTCTTGCAAACCCGACCCATCACCACTCTGACCCCCATCTGGACCCGACGCATCGCCGCCGAAGTCATTCCCGGTGCAATTCGCCCCCTCACTTGGTCCATTAACAATCCCCTCACCTGTGGGGTCTGGGCCGAGTTATTTCGCCAAATTCTCGGGTCGCGTTCCCTGCCCTTTAATGTACGGGAACTGGCCACGTTGCACTACGGCCATGCCTACTTTAACGCCACCTTGATGGGGCAACTCTTTCTCCAGATGGGACTGCCCCCTGAAAGTTTGGACTTTTTGACGCGGGGTGCATCCATGGGACGTCCGGCTCCCCTGGTGCTTCTCAAAACCTTACCGGGGTTACTCCGATTGCTGTGGCAGGAATGGACCCTCGCGATCGCTTTTCGTCGGGACCAGCGTGCCCTGTTTACCCCCTGTCTAGCGAGAAGTGCCGAGCAATCCGCCCAAAACCTTTCCCCAGAGGGATGTCTAGATCGCATTGATACCCTGCTCACCGCCCTGCGACGGGCCACTTTTTTTAGTATTTTGGCTCCCATTAGCACCGCAATCCGCCAAAAGCTGTGGCGGGTTTCCGATGCGGAACTGGACGCCACGGTTTTACCCGAAGCGGCTGCCTTGCGATCGCTGTGGGCGTTAGCGGTCCAACATCAAGAGGCGATCGCTGCTTTATCCCAGGACTCTGAGCTGTCCGACCTAGACCCCGCCAATCCATTGGCCCAAGATATCGAGCGGTTTTTGGCCCAGTATGGCCACCTCAGCGAAGCAGCAACAGACATCGCCATTCCCACTTGGCGGGAAGACCCGCAACCCATCTGGGGGTTACTGCAAGGGTTTGGCGCAATGCAAACTGCCGAGCAAACGCCATCCCCAACCCAGAAGCCGCGTCAACGCTGGGCGGCCCGGATGGTGCAACGACGATTGGCCCTCAAAGGACAGGTGGCGGACGTTTACTGCACCCTGCTGGCGCAATTGCGATATACCCTACTGGCCCTCGCCCACCATGGGATCCATCAGGGTCTGTTGCAGCACTCGGAAGATATTTTTTTCCTCACCCTCAGCGAAATTCGAACCTGGATCGGGCCATCCGAGCACCCCACAGCCCCATCCCTCCCGAACCACATTGCAGACCGTCGCCATGAATTTGAGCTGGCCCAGGATCTGCCCGGCGTCCCCACGGTGATCTATGGCACCCCGCCTCCCTTAAGCATTTTGCAGAATCCCCATCCGGTCGCGGTCGGAGCTTATGCAGGCATTGGAGCTAGTCCCGGCTTTGCGGAAGGAACCGTGTGCGTGTTGCGATCGCTCCGAAATCTCCCCAGCAATCTATCCCGTCAGACGATTTTGGTGGTGCCCTACACAGATGCGGGTTGGTCGCCGATTTTGGCCCGGGTGGGGGGTATTGTGGCGGAAGTTGGGGGGCGGCTCTCCCATGGTGCCATTGTGGCCCGCGAGTACGGCATTCCCGCAGTCATGGAGATTGCTCATGCCACGCAGCGGTTTAAGGATGGCCAGCGGGTCAAGGTGGATGGCTATCGCGGCATTGTGGAGGTGCTGCCGCCTGAAGAGGGCTAAGACAGTGGCGGGATAGGGCGATCGAAAAATTCGGGACCTGATGACTCGCACTCAATGGCTAATTAATCTGATAATCTGATTATATGAATTGAGGTATTTTCTGGGATGATGAACCGCATTTCTGCGACCAAAGCCGCCCGTAATTTTTCTGATCTCATCAATCGCGTTCGCTACCAAGGCGCAAGCTTTGAAATTGAGCGTGGCAATGAGGTAATTGCCCGCATTATTCCGGCTGTGCCTTCCACGACCTTAAGTATTGCTGACCTGGATGAACAATGGGCAAAATTACCGCGTCTTGACCCTGAAGATGCTGCCTTGTTTGCCGCAAGCCTCCATGAGATTCGCCAAAATGCTAAGCTTCCCGATCCGCTATGGGACTGATTCTGGATACCAATGTGCTGATTCAGGCGGAACGTAACCACACCAATCATTTTGCTCCATTCGCCGACTACGGAAATGCCTATATCAGCGCAATTACTGTGTCAGAACTTTTGGTTGGGGTGCATCTTGCCAATTCTGAAGCCAGACGAAACCAGCGAAAAGCTTTTGTAGAAAGCATCTTGGGACTTTTCCCTATCCTAGAATTTTCTGTGGCTACTGCACGGATTCATGCAGAACTCTATGCCTCCCTTCGACAAAAAGGTGAATTGATTGGTGCAAATGACCTCATCATTAGACCTGTCCATAATATAATCAAAAGCTGAAAACCTTACCAGGAAGCCCATCCAAGAAAAAAATCTGTTTTTAGATATCACAATTTTTTTTCGCAAAATTGAATTGGGCACGAGGAATAAGGGT
>JBAVRC010001142.1:0-4751 GCA_049694615.1 Thermosynechococcaceae cyanobacterium
GTTAAAGGGTGTTTCCCCTAAAACCCGTCCCGGCAAATTTCGTCGCCGTTGGTAAGGGACGATGTTTTCGCCAAAATTTTCGAGGTATTCTTCGGTATTTAAGAGGTCGTCAACAAATCCCCTAATCCCTTTATTGACCACCACAATGGACCAAGCAATCTTTTCGCGTTCGCCGTAAACATCCCGACCCAAAGCCCGTTGGATGGTTTGTTCGACAAAACGGTAATTGCTGTTGAGATCGTAAAAGCTGCGTTTATACCGATCCGACAGCAACAATCCCCGGATGAAGTCCCGGACACTGATTTGTCCGTTCCGCAGTTGCGACTCCAGTACTCGCTCGCGATCCGATGCAAAGGCATGGAAAAATATCTGGCGATAGGCAGCTTCAATGAGATATCCCATGTCTGCAGCGTCCAACAGGTTGTCGGTCGAGTGGATGAATGGCGAATCATCCGTCCCAACTTCAAATCCTGCGACCCGCACATTCGGACATTTCGGCGCGTACTTTAATAACGGTAGTGCCACTGGCTTCCTCCTTCCCTTTCCGGTCTCACCAAATATTACTCAATTTACGCCACCTCTCTTCATCTACCGTTACACTCCTTAACGCTTCTCATAAAAAGGAGCGGCAAGCGTTGGCCTCATTTACCACCCAAAGGCGGAGGGGAAATGGACTACTGGCGTTTGACTGGATGCAGCCGTCGCTAATTCAGGTTCAGAATCGATCGCATCTGCAGGATGGTTATCCGTATCAGAAAGTCGGGCTTCCGAACAAAACGACGCCGTACTAAATCCACCAAATCGTTTGACCGTACTGGTCCGCAGTCGCAGTTGCGGATTGACAAACCAAAAGCGCTCAATGGAACTCATGGTTTCATAGTCCGTGGTGAGGTTGAGACCGCCCTCGGCATCCAAATGATAACGACCCACCACAGGCACAATTTCTGCATATCCCCGTTCTCTGAGCAGACGACCACTCAGGGGATTGTCTGAATCCGGCACAATGGCGAATACGGTTTTGCCCTCATGTCCACCTTCGTTGTCGCGGTCCCAGCCCATCGTGCCCTGCCAGGTCACCCGAGAGCCGCACACTGCCAACTGCGGATCGATGTTGTGCAAACGGCACAGTTCCTGCACATCCGGGTCTGTGGCCGATAAGGAGATCACCGAAATTTCGGAATCCCCCACTTCAGCCCGTCGAAAGGCCAGATGGTGCGTGGTCCGCTGCGATCGCCAACGTCCGGCACTCCGCTCAAAAAAATCCACAACCTCCATGTTGCGCTTGTCTCCCAATACGCCTGTCATCCCTTATTCTCGCCGATTTCGACCTTACAATCCCAAGCCCTAAGGCGAATGGGTGTAATAATCGCGGGTGCCTTTGGCGGCGATCGCCTCGCCAATGCGCTCTAGGGCTAGCACATACCCAGCGGTGCGTAGGGAAATGCCTTGGGACTGGGACACCTGCCAAAGGGCTTCTGTGGCCTTCACCATGCGTTGTTGGAGTTGGGTATACACCTCGGCTTCAGTCCAGTACAACCCGCTGCGATTTTGCACCCACTCGAAATAGCTCACGGTCACCCCGCCCGCATTGACCAAAATATCGGGAAAGACTTGAATTCCCTTTTGGTCGAGCACTTGATCCGCCGCCGATGTAATGGGACCATTGGCCACTTCAAAAATATATTTGGCTTGAATCGCGTCGGCGTTGGCCTCCGTGATTTGGTTTTCCAGGGCTGCCGGAATCAGAATGTCCACATCCAGGGTCAGGAGATCGGCATTGGAAATGGTTTCGTGCTCAACCACCGTGCAAACACTCCCCTCACAGTAAACGGCCTTAATACTGCGGGTGGATTCCTTATGGTGCAAAATGCTGGGGATATCCAATCCCTGGGGCGCATAAATCCCGCCCTGAGAATCGCTGACGGCCACAATGCGATAGCCCGCCTTGGCCAAAGCTTTGGCCAATACACTGCCTGCATTGCCGAACCCTTGAATGGCGACAGTGGTGTCGGCTGGATTTAAGCCCAAGCGAGGCGCAATGGTGTCAATCACCATGAATGCCCCGTCCCCCGTGGCCGCTTCCCGTCCGGCACTACCGCCCATGGCGATGGGTTTGCCTGTGACCACTGCCCGCGTAATTTTGCGCTGAATCACGTTGTATTGGTCCATCATCCAACCCATGATGATGGGGTTGGTGTAGACATCCGGGGCCAGAATATCCACATCCGGACCGATAAAGTCGGCGATCGCATCGATGTAGCCTCGGCTCAATCGCTCCAGTTCCATTTTGGACAAGGATTTCGGGTCCAGGGTAATCCCGCCTTTACCGCCCCCAAAGGGCAAATCGAGCACCGCACACTTAAAGGTCATCCAGAACGCCAGGGACTGCACTTCATCCAAGGAAACATTGGGGTGGTAGCGCACGCCGCCTTTGGTGGGACCGCGTGTGTCGTCATAGCGAACCCGATAGCCTTGAAAGACCTGAATCGATCCATCATCCATGCGCACGGGGATGGAAACGGTCAAAGAGGCTTTCGGATGACGCAAATATTCCAGGGCATCCTCCGGCAAGTTGACATAGCGGAGGGCTTTTTCAAGGCGCTGACTTGCATCGGCAAAAAGCTGCATGGTGTTGGACTCTGGGTAAAGAATTGGGCGATCGCTGCCTCATTCGGCTGGGATTGAAAGCGTTGTGTTGGGGGTCGGTCCTAGACGGTTGCAATAGGTTTATTTTAGGGTCTATGGGTCTCGGATCAGGGCGATCGCAAGGGAGACGCCTTACCTTAACGGGTTGCGGGTTGGAAACAGCGACGGTCCCGCGATAGAGTTGGGGAGGTCGGATAGTGTTACGGAATTTTAAAGTTCGATGCTGAGAGCCGGTATTGTTGGACTCCCCAATGTTGGAAAATCGACGCTGTTTAATGCCCTGGTGGCCAATGCCAAGGCCGAGGCAGCTAATTTTCCGTTTTGTACGATTGAACCTAACGTGGGAGTGGTTTCAGTCCCGGATGAACGGTTGCAGGTGTTAGCCCATATTTCTAGCTCTGCGGACATTGTCCCCACACGGGTTGAGTTTGTGGACATTGCTGGGTTAGTGAAGGGGGCTAGCCAGGGCGAAGGGTTGGGTAACCAGTTTTTGGCCAATATTCGCGAAGTCGATGCGATCGCCCATGTCGTCCGCTGCTTCGAAGACGACGACATCATCCATGTCTCTGGTTCAATCGATCCGATTCGGGATATTGAAGTGATCAATTTGGAATTGATTCTGTCCGACCTCGCCCAAATCGAACGCCGCATCGAACGGGCGCGGAAACTGGCGCGCACCAGTAAAGAGGCACAGACGGAACTAGGGGCGCTGGAAAAAATGGTTGAATGTCTCAACCTTGGAAAGCCTGCTCGACAGGTCACGCTGACGGAAGAAGAACTGGCGATGGTGCGGCCTTTGGGGCTGTTGACCTTGAAACCCATTATTTATGCGGCTAATGTCGCAGAAGATGACCTCGCAACTGGGAATGAATGGGTTGAACAAGTGCGTGGGTTAGCGGCCCAAGACCAAGCCCAGGTGGTGGTGGTTTCGGCTCAAGTTGAAGCCGAGCTGGTGGACCTATCGGACGAAGAACGCGCTGATTTTCTGGAATCCCTGGGAGTCAAAGAGGGGGGGCTGCGATCGCTCATCCGCGCCACCTACACATTGCTAGGACTTAGAACCTATTTCACGTCTGGGCCAAAAGAAACACGGGCTTGGACGATTCATGCCGGGATGAAAGCGCCCCAAGCGGCTGGCGTGATTCACACCGACTTTGAACGGGGATTTATTCGAGCCGAGACGGTAGCCTACGAGGACTTAGTTGCCGCTGGGTCGATGGGTGGGGCCAAAGAACGCGGGCAAGTTCGCAGCGAGGGCAAAGAATATGTGGTTCAAGAGGGCGATGTGCTTTTGTTTAGATTTAATGTTTAGTGTGGTCTTGGAGGTCATCCCAAAATGGTCCAGACAGCAATTAAAACAATGCCATTGGAGCAGTTTCTGCAACGAACAGAAACAAAACCTGCTAGTGAGTATATTGATGGCCACATTATTCAGAAACCAATGCCGCAAGGAAAACATAGTACGGTTCAAGGAGAGCTTGTTTCTGCCATTAACCATGTCGTAAAACCTAAGCACCTTGCCCGTGCTTTTCCTGAGTTGCGTTGTACGTTTGGCGGGCGTTCAACGGTTCCCGACATTGCCGTTTTTGTTTGGAATCGAATTCCGCACGATGAGAATGGCGAAGTTTCCAATACATTTTCTCTTGCTCCAGACTGGACTATTGAGATTTTATCTCCTGATCAAAATCAAACAAAAGTAACAAAAAATATTCTTCATTGCCTAAAATATGGAACTCAAATAGGTTGGTTGATCGATCCAGATGAACGCAGTGTGTTTGTTTATCGCCCCAAACAGGAAACAGAAGTATTTGATGAGCTAAATGCACTTCTACCTGTCCCATCATTTGCAAGTGAGTTACAACTTACAGTTCAAGATTTGTTGACTTGGTTGTTGGAATAAATCACTAATATATGAATGCAAAAAATGCAATACAAAAAGCCATACATGTTAGTGTGCCGATTCTATTTTTTATATTGACATTCTGGGTAATGCCCATTGCCGATGTTCTTCAATTTGACCCTGATGAAGGTATCGAACTAGCGAAAGTTACCCTCTACAATCAAGGATATACACTCTACGATCAGATTTGGAACGATCAGCCACC
>JBAVRC010001143.1:0-8162 GCA_049694615.1 Thermosynechococcaceae cyanobacterium
TGATTCAGGAGTCCTACGATGGAGATATGACATGTTATTTCTCCTGTGATGAAGTAGAGGCTGGTAAAACTCTAGAAGAACTGCATGAATCTGTAAAAAAAGCTCTGGAAGATGACTACTCCATTGAGGTTAAAGCCTCAGCTCTTCGTGTTCGAGCTAAGCACGACTGGAATAATGATTTGCACATTGATGTAGTTCCTGGACGGTATATTGATGAAACAAAATTAGATGTATTTCTCCATCGAACTACAGGTAACAAACAACGCCTGAAGACCAATCTTCAGACCCATATTGATCACATTAAAGATAGTGGAGTCAGGGATGCAATTCGCTTGATAAAGCTTTGGAAAGTTCGTAATGGAATTGTCTCAGCCAAGACTTTTGTGTTGGAACTGCTTGTCATAAAATTACTTGAGAAAGAGAAATCTTTGGATTTATCTTTGCAGCTTCAGCATATTTGGGCTAAGTTTCGAGATGCCGCTGATAGCCTATCCGTTGAAGATCCAGCTAATGCAAATAATGATTTGAAACCCTCACTTGATCAATGTCGCCTCCTCCTTTCGAGTGCTGCCTCTACGACTCTTTGGCAAATAGAAAATAAAGGGTGGGAAGCAGTATTCGGTAAAATACTAGAGGAAGATAATGATCAGGTTGGAAATATTAGTACTGAAGAGATTCGCTCTAATGCACTTCAATCTGCTGTTTCAAGTGTTCAGATTGAAACCAAACTATGGTGTCATGGACTATGACCGAGACATGCTTGAAACGCAAAAATGAGGTAGAACAAATTCGAGTTGATCTACTTGAAAAATATCCGAATCTACATATTTTCATAAATCATGATGGTAATCCAGAGATAGCAGGATCCTTCCCAGTACGGGGTTCTCGTGGTGAAGAACTTGATAGATATAGTGTTTCTATCATATTGCCGAAGACTTATCCCAAGGATCTTCCTATTGTTTACGAAGTTGGACACCGGATTCCTCGCAATCCCGATTATCATATCAATCCTGATGGGTCTGCTTGTGTTCTTATCCCAGAGGATCGGTGGCGGAGTTTTCCAGAAGGTGCACCCTTTCTTCAGTATCTTGACGTACCTCTTTACAACTTCTTTCTAAGCCAGACCTGTTATGCAGAAAAGGGCATATGGCCTTTTGGTCAGTGGAAACACGGTTCTAAAGGAGTCTCTGAATATTATCGATGGTTGATAGGAAGTGAAGATAATCTGACACTTCATCGATTTCTGCATATCTTGAAGAAAAATAACCTCAAGAAGCACTATGACTGTCCATGTGGCAGTGGGCTTCAGGTCAAGAAATGTTGTCTCACTAAGATTCGTGATTTGCGAAGCAAGATTTCACCTCAGGCTGCTTCAAAAGCTTTAGATTCGTTGAATTTGAATAGATTAAAAACTCCTTACCGACGATCACAGATCAGGTAAATATTTAGGTTGGTTAGGGATATTTGAATCGAAGCTACCAAATAGAACAAACTTGATATTTTAGGGATTGAAACAACTTAATCTTGTCGAAGCTAACCAGATTTTATTGCTGTCATTAAATTTACATAAAGAATTATTAAAGCCTGAAATCCTTATTTTGGTCAAAATTTCAGTATAGTTTGCCCTAATCATGAAAACCTCACTTAAAAAGATTAGGAGCCGATGATTTAACCAAATCAAAGGTGCCATTTGCAATGAGCTGAACGGCGATCGCCAAGATCAAAAATCCCAAAATTCGATTCAACGCGCCCAGTCCCGTTTCGCCCAGCTTCTCGATGAGTGGCTCTCCTAGCCTGAGCGATAAATAAATGAGTATGCCCAGTATTCCAACCCCCAAACAGCAGCCAATATAATCTGTCCACTGAGTAGCCTGAGTCGAAAGTCCAATAACAACACCGATCGCACCAGGCCCACCAATAATGGGGACAGCCATCGGCGTAAATGAAATATCCTCCTTGTCCTTAGCATCTTGCTGCTCTACGTTCGTCAGCTTTCGTCGAGCTGTTACCATCTCCCAAGCCGTATGTCCAACGATTAACCCACCTGCGATTCGTAACACTCCTAACGAAAGTCCAAAAAAGCTGAGAATGAGTTTCCCAACAAGTAGAAAAGTGAGCAATACGGCAACGACCGTAAGGGCTGTTTTACGAGCCTGCTTTAGGCGATAACGGGGTGTATCGTCGGCAGTTAAACTGTAAAAAATTGGAACTGCTCCAATAGGATTGGCAATGGGAAACAGCGCAGCAAGTGTTCCAAAAGTGTAAGAAATGAGGGATTGCATATCATCATCGGCACAAAGCTGTACCGCCAATTATGAGTCTAAATCTCGTCTCGCTAAAGCTTGAATCTCTGTTCTCAGTTCGGTAATTTCTGCTTGCAATGTATGAATCGATTTTATCCCTGCTAGTTCTGCATCATCACTCTCGGCATCCTGCCCCACAAAGAAAGTGGCCAGCGTTGCTGTTACATAACCACCTACTGTAAACGCATACAGCGCCAATAAAAAACAGAGTGCTCGCCCTTCTGCTGTCTTTGGAAAGTAGTCAGATCCTATGGTGGTCATCACCATTGCTGTCCACCATAATGCAGTGGCATAGTTGGTGATAGTACCATCAGGAAGTTCGTGCTCAAACGCATACATTCCTTCCGCTCCAATAAGGGTAACGATCGTGGTTAGTCCCACTACATAACTTAATCCTCGACGCCCCATACTGGCTGCCAGAATTCGCATTCCTTTGTTGGTTCGTGTCATCACTCGCAGCAACTGTAATCCTCGAATCGCACGAACAGATTGCAAAGGCCGGATGATTTGCAGAATCCGAAGGGTTCGGAGCGCTGGAATGAACAGTGAAAAAGCGGTTAACCAGTTGTGCTTGAGGTAAGAGCGTTTCCGAGGAGCAAGGAGAATTTGAATGCCAAAATCTACGATAAAGGCGATCCAAATGAGGGTGCCGATCACTTCCAGTAAAGGATTTAGTCCCCAAACTAGCTCAACGATAAACAATCCTAACCAGGCAAAGCCCAGTACCAACATTGGCGTTTCTAGCCAATCATCCCACTGTTGCAGCACTTCGATGCGCTCTTGATCTAACGTTGGCTGTTCAGGTTGGTTGGGATGTCTCATAGCGCTTTGGGTGCATGAGATTGATACACCTTAAGTTGCGCGCGTAATTGGGCAATTTCCTGAGCCATATCTAGCACGATTGCGGCTCCGGCTAAGTTTAGACCCAAGTCTTGACGTAACCGCTGAATCTGAGCAATGCGCCCAATCTCTCGGGAATGCAGCATGTGGCCGATCAGCTCGATTATACCTAACTCAACATAAGACATCACAATCGTTATTGAAGTCTCAGTGATCAAGGCAGCATATTCAAAGGTATAGAGTTGTTCACCTTCGGGTGAGACCACGGTTGTTGAAAGGTTGAAGCTCATAACTTGATCTCCTCTAACTGGGCGCGTGGATTAAAGCTTGTATTGGCCTGGATTTTTTTGTAGCATTCTTGCTCGATCTCGCTAAGATCTTGCGGTGTGACAATCTGGAGTTTGGCGAATAAGTCGCCGCGTCCGCCTTTTGGCAATGTCCAGCCTTTGCCGCGCAGTTTTAGGGATTGCCCCGATCGTGTCCCTTGGGGAACTTTCATCGTCACACTGCCATCGGGAGTCGGTACGTTGATTTGTGCCCCTAAAACCGCTTCATCGGGGCGAATGGGCACATCGCAAACAAGGCGATCGCCCTCAAACCGAAAGAAGGGATGGGGCAACACTTCAATCGTGAGATATAAATCGCCGCGCTGTTGAGTGAACGGACTTGGATGGCCTTTCCCCTTAAGCCGAATGCGACTGTTTGGTCTGGCACCTGCGGGAATGCGGACGTTGATCGTTTCATCGTCGAATTGCAGTCGCTTCTGAACGCCGTGAAATGCTTCAGAAAAGGTGAGGGCGATCGCCGCTTCGGTATCCGGTGCAGGCGCTTGTGAACGAAATCCACCCCCAAAATCAAAGCCCCCCGTAGAACCACTACCAGTAGAGGTTTTACGCCCTGATCGACCCAGCAGATCGTTGATGAATGAATCAAAGTTGTCGTACTGATCGAAGTTGCTTGGCGCGGCATTTGTGTCTCTAGGCGGCGGAGCTTCAGCATAACCGTGCTGGTTCCAGTGCTGACCAAACTGGTCGTACTTTTGCCGCTTCTCTGGATCGGAAAGCACCTCATTTGCTGCATTGAGATCTTTGAACTTTACCTCTGCGTCTTTATCTCCAGGATTGAGGTCGGGATGACACTTGCGGGCAAGCTTGCGGTAAGCCCGTTTAATGTCTTCAGGGGTTGCAGTTTTGTTCACTCCCAGGATGGTGTAATAGTCCTTAAAATCCGTTACAGTTGGCATCATTGACCTCTCATGGGTAGGGCTTCAGAAGCTTTTAGCGACCAGGTTTGATGGGCAGTAAAGTCTAAAATAGACTGATGATAATAGCTGAGGCTTTCTCGATGTCCAACACTCAAAAAAGTCATGCCAGCGTCTTGGATCTGCTGATATAAATGTTCTTCGTTCTTAGCATCGAGGGCGCTGGTGGCTTCATCTAAAATGGCATAGCTTGGTTTATTGAGCAGAAGACGCGCGAAGATTAGGCGCTGCTGCTCTCCTAAAGACAGCACCTCTGCCCAGTTTTGTTCAGCGTTGAATCCGCCATGACTTTGCTCTAGGTCGGGTAAATTGACCTGGATCAAAATTTGCCTGAGCTGCGAATCTTCAACGGACTCATCCATCTTGGGGTACAGCATTTGATCTCGTAATGTCCCTAAAATCATGTAAGGCCGCTGCGATAAGAACAGCATTTGCTCAAGGGTCGGTCGCAAAATTGTTCCCGTGCCTGCATTCCACAGTCCGGCGATCGCCCTTAACAGAGAACTCTTCCCACATCCACTCGGCCCTCGCACCAGCAAACCTTCATCTGTGGATAGTTTTACAGATAGAGTCTCCACCAAAGTCCTCTGATAGTCTGGGGTTTGGAGCGTCATATTTTCTAGTGAAAGGCAGTCAGAAATTTCAGTTTTGATGGTGGTTTGCTCAGTGATTTCGGTCTCCTGATTGGTTAAATGGGTATCCAAAGATTCTGCAAAGGTATGTAAACGATCAACACCCGCGCTAAAAGTAGCAATAGATTGAAAGCGTGCCACAATGAGGTTCAGCGAGAAAAAGACTCGAATGAAAGCCCCCTGAGCTTCGGTAACTTTGCCAACTTCTAACTCACCCGCAAAAATGCCAGGAGCCACCACAATGGCAGGTAGAATGAAGGGAATAAATTCATAGGCGTTGGTCAAGATATTAAGATTCAACTCCCAAAAGATCAAGCGCTTGAAGTTATCAAAGGCTTCTATAAATCGACCTTTGATTTGATCAGACTCATGCTGCTCTCCCTGATAAAAGGCGATCGCTTCGGCATTTTCGCGCACCCGTACCAAGCTAAACCGGAAATTGGCTTCTTTTTTAAGCTGCTCGAAGTTGAGCCGCACTAAGGGCTTTCCAAATATCCCAACGGTTGTCAAGGTGCCTAACAGCGCGTAGAGCACCAAAAATAAGATCAACGGTTTAGAAATATTCCAGAGCACACCGCTAAAGGCACCGATCGCCAAAAGCGAGTCAACGACCGCCAGCAGGAGTGTTAATGATTCTTGGGTAAAGCTTTTGATATCTTCAGTAATCCGCTGATCGGGATTGTCGATGTCGGCATCAGCATGATTTAGGGTGTAAAATGCCCGATTCTGGAAGTAGCGATCAATGAAATGATGGGTGAGCCATCGCCGCCACTCTAAGCCTAAGCGATCGCGCAAGTAATCATAGCCTGCATAGAGCGGTGCATAAATGACCAATGTTCCGGCAAAGACCAGAATCGTTTGCCAAAATCTAGTTTCATCGTGGGCAGACAATGCCGAGATCAGCGCGCCTCGTTTATTGTTGAGCAAGACGCTAACGCCTGTATAACCCAAGGACAAAAGGATAACCAGCAGCAGTAGCCCACGCGCGCGCCATTTTTCGTCGCTTGACCAGTAGGACTTGGCGATCGCCCAAAACTGCTTGAATATGATTAGATTAAATCGTTGCATTGCTTGTATTCAGACAAAACTACTCAACTAATGAACCTTCAACTCAAAATTTCACTTGCCGATAAAATATATGTTTAACGCTTTCGGCTGCAATCATATAGAGTACAATGATTGCCCCCAGAACCAGCACAAAACTTAACGGCAACGGTTGAAATCCGAGCAGGGTAGCCAAAGGTGTCCAGGGAATAATGATTGTCACTCCGATGGTCGCAAGCGTTGCTATCAACAAGTATTTTCCCGGTTTACTGCTAAAAATAGATTGACGAGTTCGCACCACCAGCACCACCAGAGATGCGGAAATGACAGACTCCATAAACCAACCCGTTCTAAACTGTTCTGGTTGTGCGTGCAGCAGCAACAGCGTCCCAAATGTGAAGTAATCGAATATTGAACTCAGTAAGCCAAATACGATCATGAAATTACGGATAAACTTGATATCCATTCGGCGAGGCTTATTGACGAGTTCTCGATCTACGCGATCGCTGGCGATCGTCATTTCTGGGAAATCGGTGAGTAGGTTAGTGAGCAAAATCTGACTGGGCAGCAGGGGCAAAAAGGGGATAAACAGCGAAATGCCCGCCATGCTGAACATATTGCCAAAGTTGGCGCTCGTCGCCATAAACACATACTTGAGCGTGTTGGCAAAGGTGATGCGTCCTTCCTTCACCCCCTCAATCAATACGTTTAGATCTTTTTGCATCAGCACAATGTCAGCCGCTTCTTTGGCTACATCCACTGCACGTTCTACCGAAATGCCAACATCCGCCGCGTGGAGCGCAGAGGCATCGTTGATGCCGTCGCCCATATAGCCCACCACGTTCCCCGCTTTTTTGAGCGCGATGATGATGCGCTCTTTTTGGTTGGGTTCCACTTCGGCAAAAACATTGGTTTGCTGTACTCGATGCATTAGGGCTTCATCGCTGAGTTGCTGGATTTGGGAGCCTGTTAAAACCTTGGTGTCCGGTAGCCCAATCTGCTCGATAATACTGAGGGCAACGGCTTGGCTATCGCCTGTAATCATCTTCGGGGTAATTCCTAACTGTTCGAGTTCCTTCAGGGTGTCGGTAATGCCAGCTTTGGGCGGATCGAACAGGGCTAGATAACCCAGAAAGGTCATGTTCGTCTCATCCGCTTTACTAAAGGATGCTCGTTCGAATACTCGATAGGCGACGCCCAAGGCTCGAAACCCCTTATTGCCCAGTTCTTCCGCTTGTTGTTGAAGCTTTTGCCTTTCTCCAGCAATGTCTACAATTCTCCCTGGGGCAGCCTCGACAGTGGTGCAGACCTCCAGAATATTTTTCAGTGCGCCTTTGGTAATAATCAGATGGGTATTTTCGGTTGCAAATAAGATGCTGAGGCGTTTGCGATTGAAGTCGTAAGGCACTTCATCGCACTTTTGATAGCCCGCAATATCGAAGGTTTTATGCTCGCGAATTGCTGCATCAATCGGGTTTACGTAGCCGGACTCAGAGGCAGCATTTAGGTAGGCATAGAATAGGACGCGATCGCTCTCCTTCCCCTCTACGTCTACAGCAGAATGAATTTTTACTTCCCCTTCGGTCAGCGTGCCTGTCTTGTCGGTACAAAACACATTCATACTGCCAAAGTTTTCGATTGCAGGCAGGCGCTTCACAATCACCTGCTTCTTCGCCATTTGCTTGGCTCCCCGCGCCAGATTCACGCTGACGATCACAGGCAATAATTGAGGCGTGAGGCCCACTGCCAGTGCCAGAGAGAACAGAAAAGATTCCAACACTGGACGATGGAGATAGACATTGGCGACAAAGATCAGCACGACTAAAATCAGCGTGACTTCCATCAGAAAGTAGCCGAACTTACTGAGCCCATGTTCAAATTCGGTTTCGGGCGGTCTGAGCTTCAGACGTTCCGAGACCTTGCCAAACTCTGTCTGTTTCCCCGTCTTGACCACCAATGCGGTCGCTGAACCGCTGATGACGTGGGTGCCCATATAAAGGGTATTCGTGCGTTGGCTCAAGCCAGTTTCTTCAGGCAGTACATCATTCGTCTTGTCTGCCGGATAAGTTTCGCCCGTTAGAG
>JBAVRC010001144.1:0-2143 GCA_049694615.1 Thermosynechococcaceae cyanobacterium
TGGTAGTGCTACACAAGTAATGATGCATTGTAGTGATGGATAAAGTACCAGATAGCACCAATGTGATTTTCCAACGATTTAGAAAAGGACAAGGTTTTTCGGACTAGCCGAGACACCCGTTGTCTCAACGTGTTGTTGAATCGCTCAATATAGCTGGTCTTACCTGTTTCTTTCCCAACGGCACGATGTCGTTTGCTCGGTAGCACTGCCCCATACGCTGCCCAAAAATCAGTGTGAGCAATGGCGCATTGACGATATAGCGGCGGCAAGGATTCCCACAATTTGCGGGCAGCGGCTTCATCGCGTGCGCCAATGTAAACGCCCACAATCTCGCGTGTGTCTGCATCAAGCGCCAACCAAACCCATTGCTTGTTCCCTTTATTGCCCACAAATGACCATAACTCGTCGCATTGGATCGTTAGCTGCCCTTTTTTTTGGGTGTCACCTGCACAGTACGGGGCACCTTCGCATATTTCTCAGTCACGTAGGTTTGCAGCCATTGCTCAGAAACCCCGACTGCACGGGCAATTCCAGCTAGAGAAAGGCGTTCCAGGAGCAAGCGATCAACTAGATCCCGTGGGGGTTGGTCGATCACTTTTTTAGTCGGTTGTTCAACGAATTGTCGTCCACAATTGTGGCATTTGAACCGTTGTTTACCGTTATGGATATGACCATTCTTGACCGTTTGGGAAGATGCACAAAGGGGGCAGGCAGGCATGGGAGTAGAAAAGCAATAAACTCTACTTCATCATCATTACATATTGAGCACTACCCAACTTTAATATTCAGACTGAATAATAGTGAGTAATACTGAACTCATTCCGCTTACAGGGATATTCGGATCACCGTTCTCCTGTAAATTCCGGAATTGGCACCAAGCTGTGTTTTAATTCCAATCGGTTCTACTCCTAAACCATCGGTTCTACCCCCAAACAACCAAAGAGCCTGGGGAGAGTCCAGGCTCAGGTGCAGATAAATTCAAGTGGTTGAAATGAGCTAACCGAGAGCTCACTGTAGTAATGAATGAATGGAAGACTAACTAAAGGTTGACAAACCTGCCAAGAAACGAGTCAGATTACCTTTGCTAACCACGAATAAGACCGTGTTTAATCCCTCCTTTTTTTAATCAATCAAAAGTAGACTCAATATTGATCGATGAGAGACTTTAAATAGAGCAAAACTTGCTCAAAGCTGCCTGAAAATGTGGTTTGAAGCGAACAGGAATCCGTTGGCAGGCCGTTCTTGGGAAGGAGACACAGTCCCAGGAACTGAACTTAAGGCACTTGTTTTTCGATGTGCTTTGTGTCTATTGATAAACTAGCACCACCCATCTAGAATCCCCATTTCTGCAACACAAATTCCCTTGTATATAAAAAACTTTGTATTTAGTTCATTTTTCTAAATATTCTTCTGCTCGTTCAAGAGCGTGAGCCTCTCCCTAGACCTATCTGCCTGGACCCATCTCCCTAGACCTATCTGTAAATCGCAAAGATGGGGATCTAGGCTTGAGGATCTCAACCCAAGCAGCCTGAGTTTAGCTGGAGGTTGGACCGGGCACCGCAGCTAGGGTTTCGGCGGCCGATTCCTCAATAATGATGCGGCTGGCCCGCAAGGGTTGCACAAAGGCACTGGTTTGCCAATCTTGGGTTAACAGCAAGCCAATTAATTTAGAAGAGCGATCGCCTGCCTCACTACCAGTGAGCCCCAAATAGAGCCGGGCACTGTGATGGCTATCGTAATTGACACTGCGCAGCAGCTGATCATAATTGTCAAAAACATTTTTGATCTGGGTTTGGAGATTACTCCAGAACCCCAAATTGCGAATATTGCTCAAGGACTCCGCCACCAGATCATGGCGGTGTTGAATCATGATGCTCTGGGACCATAGACAGGCCGGCAGATCGGCAAACATGATCACCGAACCATAGCCAATTAGGTGAATTTTCTCGGCCCAACCGGTATAGCTACCAAAATATTTCTCCAGGATATGCAAGGCGATCGCGGTAATAATCATCCCCTGGCTATGGGCCACCACAAAAATATCAGCCCCCGACCGCAGCCCCTTAACCATCTCGTAAGCCAGGCGCAGGGTTGGCCGGGGGGCACCCGCAGGATAACTGCCATACAAATACGTTTCAAATTC
>JBAVRC010001145.1:0-8678 GCA_049694615.1 Thermosynechococcaceae cyanobacterium
GTTCAGGGGTGCCTGGTCATGACAAATGCCACCCGATTAGACCCAGAACCCATGATTCACTTGGGCGAGGATCTGTTGATGACAGATGAACTCGTTGATCAGATTCCCGCCCTCCTGACCGTCGAGAGTCTGCCCTCACCCGCGTCTGGGTCCGAAAACGTCGGCACTGACTCGACTGACACCGATTTATCCGAGGTCATTATCCCCAGAGCAATGGCCGAATTGGAATCCGTTACCAAGCTGAAGGGATGGACTTTGGCCAAACCCACTTCCCGACATGATGCCCTCTGGGGCAGCAAGGTCTGGGAGTTCAACGCCCTCTGGCAAGGCAACGATATTCAGGGGCAACCCATCTCCCACAAGGCACGGGTCAAGGTCAGCTATTCCGGGCGCTCCTGTGCAGTCTATCGGTTCCCAAAGGCCAAACCCAAGCCCGATGACATCAACCAAGACCGTCTGACCGTTACGCCCCTCGGTGCTGCCCGCGATATTGGTGCCTCCTGCTTTCGCGTCCTCATTGGTCCCTACGAAGTGGTGATGGACACAGGCACCCGGCCCAAAGGCCACAATCCCCTACCCGCCTTTGAATATCTCGAAAACCCCGACCTCTTGCTGATTACCCATGCCCATCAAGATCACATCGGCGCTCTGCCTGTCTTTCATTCCCTGTTTCCCAGCACTCCCATGTTCTGCTCTCCCGGCACTAGGGAAATCGCTCAGGTCATGCTCCGCGATGGGCTTAAAGTGCAGCAGCGCAATGAGGATTCCGAGGAACTTTTCGACGAGGCTGAATTAGAGCGATCGCTATTCCGCCTGCAAACCCAACCCATCGGGGAAGACTTTGAACCCCTGCCCGGACTGAAGGTGCGTTTCATCCATGCGGGGCATATCGTCGGTGCGGCTTGTCTCTATCTTCAGTACCAGGACCGTTCCTTGGTCTATACGGGCGACTACCATGTTGCCAGCAGCCGCACCACGGACAGTCTCAAGATTGAGGATCTGCCCAAAGCTGAGGTGTTGATTACCGAATCCACCTACGGCGATAGCCTTCATCCGTCGCGCAAAAAGCAAGAGCGGGAGTTGATCGAGTCGGTTATTGAGGTCATCAAGCAGGGTGGCAATGTCTTGATTCCGGCCTTCGCCCTCGGACGCGCTCAGGAGTTGATTCTGGCCTTTCGGCTCCATGAATCGTTCCGGCAGTTGGGTATCCCCATTTATATCGATGGCCTGGTCCGGGCGGTGACCGAATGTTTTAACCAAAATCTGGGGTTGATGCCTGTGGAGCTACGGCGCTTTGCCCAAACCCAAGAACCCTTCTTTTCGGCAGCACAGCCCCGCATTATCCCCATCGAAAAACCGGATGAGCGGCCCTTAGCGATGGCCAAGCCTTCCGTGATCATTGCCAGTTCCGGGATGCTCAATGGCGGAGCCAGCATCTACTATGCCAAAGTCCTTCTAGAGCGCGAGAATGCTGCTCTTTTCATTTCTGGGTACACCGATGAGGAAAGTCCCGGTCGCAAGGTGCAGTCCCTCAAAACCGGGGATGTCTTCGAGCTGGAGGGAACCCCCGTTACGGTTCGCGCTCAGATTAAGCGCTTCGGTCTGAGTGCCCATGCCGATAAAGCAGGCATCTGTCAGGTGATTGAACGGGTTAGCCCCAAGACGTTGATTCTGATCCACGGTAGTATGGCGAACCTCCATGAACTGGCTCGGTCTAGCAATCTCCAGAACAAATACTTCATCTACATCCCCAAGGTCGGCGAGGAAATTGCCTTTGATGCCGTCCCAGAAAAACTGAGCGCAACCAAGTTAGCGGAAATGGAGCGACCCACCCAGTTTGAGATTCCGTTGGAGGCTGAGGTCGAGGGCGGTTGGTTAAGGGTACCGGAAGCGGTGGTCAATGACGATCCCCGGTGGAAAGCTTTGACCGATTCGGGGTTACTTAAGGCCAAGTGGGTCGGGGAACGGCTGGTTCTGTCTCGGTTGAAAAATCCCGGTGCTCGCGATCGGGCGGCTCAAACCCATCCAGAATGTTGTGCCCATTGTCATTTCCTGGAGGTCGATACCTGTCTGGGGACTGACAGCCCGCTGTGGGGGGCAATCGTTGACCCGAATGGCAAGTGCGATGCATTCAAAGCGGCATCACCGGAGGATCTCACTGAGAGGGGATCTGATGAGGGGGATTATGGCGATGATACGGAAGGGGATGATAGCGATGAGGCGATCGCACAATAGCGTGTGCTGGCAGCAGACTCGATCCCAGTCAACAGCTTGATTCAACCTGACAAACCCAGTCCTATTAGCCTCCCTTGACTCGTGGCGACATAGAGGCGATCGCCCCAAACTTGAAGGGCAGTGACGGCACCTGCTTGGAGTTGGATGGTAGATTGCACATTGCCATCCCAGTCGAGACGCTCAATTTTTCCCGTATAGTCCCCAACAAAAAAGGACTCTTGGTCGGCAGCTAGCGTCATGGCATAGGGCATTCCGGTACAGGCATAAATGGGCCTGATTTGCGTTTCCCGCGTTTTCGGATCCTCAGTTTGCTGTAATCCATAAATCCCTCGGTCGCTACAGGCAACAATGACCTCCGCTTGGGTCAAGCAACCACAGAGGACCGGAGCCGCCAACGAATGCGTCCATTTCAGCTTGCCCGTGGCGAGATCGTAGGCATTAACCCCGCGATAATACCCGTGGTAAACCCGATCTGCTTGGCTTTGGAGGAACCAACCTTGCCAATCCTCTGGTTGTTGGTATTGCCACTGCAACACCAAATCTGCATTCAAAGCCCGAAGACGGCCATAGGCATCGGCAATCAACAGTCCCTGAGCGGTTTGTTCAAGCGCCAAAATTTGATAACTGTACCGATAATCATCCGTTGGTCGAAGCGCACAAACGGATTGGGGCAATTTAGCAGTGAGATCGTAGAGATTACCATCGTCGCAACTCACATGGGGCGCTTCTTCCCAGCCTGCTAAACACCGAGTCAGCTTGGGCAATGCATATTGCTGGATCATCTCCCCTTCATGGTTGACGACCAGCACCTGGCCTTCCCTTGTGCAGAGCCAACAGCCCTGTTCATTGACCCACAAGTCTAAAATCGGGATGGTCCAACTCCCCTTGGGATTTGGGACTTGATATTGCCAAATGATCCGGTGGGTATCGTTCTGGATCCCAGGTCGGCTGTTATCTGGATCGAAGCTAAAGCCGACAAAACGAGCAAACGCACCAAATAAGGGCCAAATAGCTTGAGATTCCGCTTGTTTAAAGTATCGATTGAGGTCGTAGGACGAGCAGGATTCAATGGTGAAGAATGGCATCTCCGCCAACTCCGGGAAATCGGCCAGATTCACCAGTTGGTTGGGGTACCAGACCGAGCCGTAATTATAGGAAAAGGCATGGGCACTTTCTCCCGGCAGGGCTGGAAAGACCAGACCGTCTATCATCCCTGTCTCTACATTTTGAATGAGAAATCGGCCCTTGCCATCGCGGTGCAAATAATATTGCTCTTGGCTCATGATTGTCTTGGCTCAAACTAGACGCTTAATGTCGCCGTAGGAGCGGTAAAATCCGCCCTGTTTGGCTTCCTTCAATGTCTCGACCCAATAGCGATCGCCCTCGCGACGCAAATCTCGCGGAAACTGCACCATCCAATCGGCATGATAGCCATCGGAAACAGCGCGGATCCGCAACTGCTGACCTTGACGAATACATTCCAAAATCACACCTTGCCCTGGATTAGAGGTCGTTTCCAAGGTTGCAGCTACTGAGGTTGGCTGCGGATTGGCCTGTGTCCCCGTCGCCACTTGAGGCGAGCGTTCCGTCTGAACCGAGTGGGGTGCGGTTGCATGGACATCCATGCAAGCCATCACCGAGCTTTGCCGGATATCTGATGAGGTCAAATACTGGGGTGCGGTTGCATGGACATCCATGCAAGCCATCACCCCTTGGTTGGTGACGATATAAAGCCGATCTTCAAACCATTGCATCGACAGGGCTGAACCGCAGCCTGTGGATACTTTCCAAAGCGGTTGCCCTGTTTGACTAAACCCGTAGATAAACGCCGAACTATCTGCGGCAAAAAGCACTTGACCCTGTTCATCTGTGGTGCAGGCATAGACCGATGCGCTACAGGGGTATTTCTCCAAGACCGCACCTGTTTTACTCAAGCACTGGATTTGTTTGCCGCTGGTGGCCACGTAAAGGCGATCGCGGGTCTGGCAACCAAACAAGACTTTTCCAAGGGTGGGTTGATGCCACAGTTGCCGCCCAGTGGCAAAGTCGTACATCGTGACCCCCTTTGAATGGCCGTGGTAAAACCCTTGGGCATCACCACACAACATCCAGCCCATTTTGCCGGAACTGAGTCGGGTCCACAGCAGCTCTCCTTCAGGATCTGTC
Organism: Thermosynechococcaceae cyanobacterium; assembly: GCA_049694615.1. Taxonomy (GTDB): domain Bacteria; phylum Cyanobacteriota; class Cyanobacteriia; order Thermosynechococcales; family Thermosynechococcaceae; genus JAAURS01. The sequence continues at coordinate 4,402 of JBAVRC010001145.1, forward strand.
TGTGTCAGACCGCCATTGGCATCGGATACCCCCAACATGCCGTCGTATATCGCCAATCCAAAAATATCGACGCCTTTTTCTACTTCATAGGCCAGGTAGGGAAATTTGCCCGTCAAATCGTAGACATTCCCGTTATCGCAGCCTGCATAAATCCAAATGTCGTCCGCCACAATACATTTAACGGCATCCGGGAGCTGATACTGCTGCAAAACGGTGCCTTGATGATCCAGCTTAAAAATTTGGCCTTTCTCATTGCCTAGCCAGCAATGGTCGGCATCGACGGCCAGACCAAACGTCGCCGACCCTGAATCAAACCGCCACCGGATTGGGGCGATCGCGCTTGAGGGAGGGTTGACCGTTGGAGGAGACGCCTGGGACTGAATCGGTGAAGCGGCTTGCTGTGTCAGAGATGGGGTTGAGGGGGCAGTCGCGATCACCGCTGGAGGCGTCGAAACGATTGGGGGATTCACGATTTGATACCCCTTCCGTTGCTTTTCGCGAATGCGTTTACGGGCTTCCGTTTGCGCTTGGGTGGCGGTGGGGTAGGTTTTCGTTTGGGTCGTGCCTTGGGTCCGTACCCGACCGAACCGTATGGTCAGGGTTTCTTGCTGCACTGACACGTCATAAAACTTGTGGCTATGGTTGTTCGGATCTAAGAATTCCAGGTAGGCGGCTTCACCAGACATGATTGTTAGGCCATGAAATCGGGCTTCGATCTGATGCTTAGAATGCCCCAATCCGCTATCCCGCGATCTCTATCCTCAACCTGCTTAACCTTCAGTAATGGTACCGACACGCAATGATGGTCAGGTGTTCATCCTCTACCCCATAAACCAGTCGATGGGTATCGTCAATTCGACGGGACCAAAAGCCTGTGAGGTTTTCTTTCAGCGGTTCCGGCTTGCCAATACCGTCAAATGGACTGCGCAGCGTTGCTTCAATGAGCTTGTTAATCCGTTTTAAGGTTTTTTTGTCCTGCCCTTGCCAGTAAAGGTAATCAGACCATGCCTCTTCAGTCCAACTCAGCTTTCTAGCCATCCAAAAGCTCTCTTTCTATCACCTTGCCTTCCTTAAATTGGGCGATGGATCGTTCCAAGTGCGCGGCATTGGCTGGAGACCTAAGCAGATATACCGTTTCTAGAAGACCATTAAAATACTCTAAAGACATCACGACAGCATCGTCTGCATCGCGCCGGGTAATGATCGTGTAGTCAGCATCTTCCACAACGCTATCTAATACTGTCTTCAAATTATTTCGCGCTTCACTGAAACTGACGACTCTCATAGAATCACACTTGTTCAATTTATTGTACAAGTATAGCGACTCTCACCCTATCGTTCAAGATCGGGACTCAATGGACGTTTTTCCTGGACATTGGAAGGGCTTGCCCGTTTTGAAGACTCAATTCTCTCCATGACCGACACATAGCGATCGCGCTTTTCACGGATTTGCCCCATCCACTGCGGTAGGCGGATCGTACAAAAGCGTTCCCATTTCTCAACTAAGCTGCACCCGAATCGTGACCTCATAACGTTGCCTTAACCTTACAAACCTAAACTACAGCCTATAGACTCAGTGGAGAAATTCCATGTTAAGCCCAACTAGAACTATTGAAATCTTCCAGACGCAGCCAGGACCTCAGTCTTTTACCCAAGGAGAAACAATTTTTAATGAGGGGGAAAATGGATCGGTCATGTATGGTGTTTTGGAAGGCGAGGTGAACTTGGTAATTAATAATCAAGTGGTTGAAACGATTTTGACTGGAGATGTTTTTGGAGAAGGCGCTTTGGTTGACCCCAATCGGCTACGCGCATCCACTGCGATCGCTAAAACCGATTGCAAACTAGCAGTCTTAAATCTTGAACGATTTCTCTTTGTCGTTCAAGAAACTCCTTTATTTGCCCTGAACGTTATGCGCAGTATGTCCGATCGACTTCGACACCTCAAACACTCTGCCGACTAGCTTGGGGTCTTTCTACCAGCAAACGAAGGCGTTCTCGAACGTCAGGTTTTAGATACTTTTGTTGAATCGTCTGCCACTGAAGCCATAGATCTAGGCGCTGCTGACGGAAATGGAGATTTAAGGATGGTATCTGAACGTTCCAATCCTGGCCGATTTTTTGGGTCAGAAAATCGTTTAGAACCTGGCTATCTTGAAGTTGCCCCAACAAATCTTGAATCGATCTAAACTCATGAGTCTGTTCGTTGTAATATGCATCGTAAAATTCCAGAAAAAACTCAGTCTGGTAACGCACTCGTTTGGTCTGCTTCCGCAAGTCGTGCAAGAGGGAGCCGTACTTGGCAAGATAAACATTTACTGCGGAAGCGCTAAGGTCTATTGTTGGGGTCCAGTTCTCTAAATTACCTGAAGTTGTCGCTAACCAGCCAGGGTGCAATAGAAACCGATTGATTAACGGCAAAAGTAAATCCGGGAGCACCCATTGAATCGGCCACTCCGCTCCGGGTAAAAAAACGGGACGATCTAACCACCCTTGTAGCTCCTCGACAAACTGGAGATACCGCTTACCCTTTAAGCTTCTATCCATCAGCTTGAATTGTTTTTTTCGCTGTCGATCTAACTGCCCGAGAAGGATAGCAATGTGTTCCTCCTCTTCTGTATTAAGTTCGCTTGTTGTCTTGTAGTCGCTAAACCACATTCCTAAAACATCTAAATCCCGGACACTACCCAATCCTTTTGAGAGCTTTGCAATCTCTCGATCAAGATTGGACGGTAGCGATACAAAATCGGCAAAAACTGCCAGAGCGGTTCGCAATCGTCGCATGCCCACCCGCATTTGATGAATCCCTTCCGGATCTTGATCCGCTAAAACATCTTTTTTATGCTTTATCGATTTATGAAAATTTTTCTGAATCGACTTCAATGCATATTCCCTGACTGTGAGTTGCTTAGGCTCAGAGGATGCCTCTTCTTGGGCGGGGGAGACTATTACCGTGTCCATATTTGTCCTCCTGTACCAGAGATGTGGCAGCAATCAAACCTGAAATGGTATGGCTATCCTACCAAGAATGAAGTGCCCTCAACTGAGGCGATTTCTTAATCTGATGGGCTTGCATCCGGCTCAAAACATCGTCCAAAATGCTTACAGCCTCCAGAATGAAGGGGCCTTTGTTGAGCATGACACACTCGGCTCTTTCGCCCATGGCCGCATCGGTCATTTCCGCACGGGAAGGAATACCCTTTTTAACCAAGGTTTCTAGGACTTGAGTCGCCCAGATTACGGGAATATGAGCGGCCTCGCACAGCCACAGGATTTCTTCTTGAATTTCGGCAAGGCGTTGATACCCCACTTCAACCGCCAGATCTCCACGGGCAATCATAATGCCAAAGGGTTGTTTTCCCGCAGCTTGGACAATCAGTTCCGGTAAGTTGCGCACTGCTTGAGGTGTTTCGATTTTGGCCACAATGGCCGGGATCTGGCTATCTTTCGGCTGCAATAAGTGCAACTCCCGTTGTAAGAGTTCAATATCTTGGGGGTTCTGCACAAAAGAGTAACCGACAATATCGGCGCGGGTCGCAACGAATTTCAGATCCTGTAAATCTTTATCCGTAAGGGGACTAAGGGTTAATTCGGTGTCGGGGAAGTTGAGTCCTTTATCGAGACGCAACTTGCTGCCTTTAAGATCGGCGTGGGTAATCCGCAGCAATACGCCTTCAGGAAGCATCGACTCAACCTGAGCGCCAATGTGTCCATCGTCGATCCAAACCGATGCGCCAGTTTGCAGTTGATCTAAAATTTCCGGCAGACTGCATTGAGCTTGAAAATAGGGCATTTCATTCGACGTCGGCAATTCGCGGGTTACGAGTAGGCGATCACCTCGATAAATCCGTTGTTGTTTGGTGTTGGGCGAAAAGGCCATCCCCAATCGCGGTTTGGGACCGCCTAAATCCATTAAGATTTTGCAGGTGTAGCCTGTTTCTAGTTCTGCCTGACGAACGTTGGCAATCATGGCTTCCAAGATTTCTGGGTTGTCGTGGGCGCAGTTAATCCGAACGCAATCGGTTCCGCTTCGGATCAAATCGCGCGCGAGATCGGGCTGACCTGCTGCTTGGGTCGGCAAGGTCACCATAATTCTGACCCGACGGTGCAATGATGCTTTACCGAATAACTCTTCTGTTTGCTGTTGCAGCAGGCGATCGCCCTCAAAAAAATCCTCAGTTGCCGGACGCTGGGGTAGGTGATCTTGCGGCATTTGACAGACCGCGCTCAAAGTGGCAATGACTGCATCTAAATTGGGCAGGACGCGAGACTCGATT
>JBAVRC010001146.1:0-1892 GCA_049694615.1 Thermosynechococcaceae cyanobacterium
CTCTAACCGATACCTTACTGAGCAACCGCGACTATACCCTGATCATCGATAAGAGTGGCAGCATGTCCACGGCAGATTCTAAAAATGGCAGAACGCGTTGGCAAACGGTGCAGGAATCAACCTTGGCGATCGCCCGCAAATGTGAAGCGTTTGACCCAGATGGCCTCACGGTTTATGTGTTTGCCGGACGGTTTAAGCGGTACGACAATGTCACCGCTGGAAAAGTGGAACAAATCTTTCAAGAAAATGACCCCTCTGGCGGCACTGACTTGGCGGCGGTGCTCCAAGATTCCACGGATCAATACTTTCAACGTAAACGCCAGGGAAAAGCCAAGCCTCAGGGCGAAACCATTTTGGTGGTGACCGATGGCGAACCTGATGATCGCAAGGCAGTGATGCAAGTGGTGATTAATGCCACCCAGCACATGGATCGGGATGAAGAATTAGCCATTTCTTTTGTGCAGGTGGGGGCAGATCCGCAGGCCACCCGGTTTCTCACGATTTTAGATAACGAACTCCAATCCGCTGGCGCAAAGTTCGACATCTGTGACACCATCACGATCGCTGGACTAGAAGACACAAGCCTCACGGATGTCTTGCTCAATGCGATTTTAGATTAGTCCCCAATCAGGAGCTAAAACATGCAAACAACTAATGCGTTGCCCCTTTTGATTGCGGTATCGATTCCCCTCGTCTCTGGGCTGGGCGCTAGGCTTAGTCGGTCTCTCACTCAATCCAAAGCCAGTAATCAGCTCAAATTCATTCAATCCTATGAATTCAGCGAAGCACTCAGGACTAAATTTCAAGCTTCTAATAGCTTCCTAGGTGGCGATCAACAAGAAATGGTCTTCGCCGCACTGCGAGATTATTTTTACTTGTGCCACCAAGCAAAGCGATCGATGGTTTCCATGCCCTCTCAAATTGTGGATGATGCTTGGCATGAATTTATTCTCTTTACGAAAGACTACGATGACTTCTGCGCCAATGCCTTTGGTCGATTTCTGCATCACACGCCCGCAGAAGCCATGGAGACTCCCCTTCAGGCCCAAGCCGGGATTAAACGGAGCTGGCAACTGGCCTGTCGCAAAGAAGGGATTAACCCGAATCAACCCGACCGATTACCGCCCATCTTTGCGATTGATGGCCTGCTCAATATCGAAAATGGCTTTACCTACCGCTTGGACTGCTTGGCGGATTCATCCAAGGACGATCGCTCCACCACCTACTGTGCAACCCACATTGGTTGCGGATCCGGCTGCGCCGGGGATAGTGGAACCGATAGCTCCGGGCATACAGGAAGCGGTTGTTGTGGGAATGGATGTAGCAGCAGTAGCTGCGGGGGCGGTTGTGGCGGCGGCTGTGGCGGAGGTTGTGGCGGCGGCTGTGGCGGAGGTTAAATGTTAGAAACTATTGTGCAACCCCTGAGTTGGTCCGATCTTGGATTACTCATCGCCCTTGTGTTTTTGGAAGCGATTCTTTCTGCCGACAATGCGATCGCATTAGCTGCCCTAGTCAAACACCTCCCGCCCATCGAACAAAAGCAGGCGCTCCGCTGGGGGATGTGGGGAGCTTATGGGTTGAGAATTCTCTTAGTCCTATCGTCTAGTTGGCTCATGCATATTCTGCCGATTCGATTGGCTGGAGCAGCCTATCTCCTTTGGTTGGCCGGAGTCCATTTCTGGAATAGCGAAATGGATGAGACACAGCGAATTCCGGGCAATGCCAATCTTTGGCAAACGATATTCTTGGTTGAAGTCACGGATTTAATGTTCTCTCTGGACAGCGTGACAGCTTCCTTAGCAATGTCTCAAAAAACAGGAGTCATGTAATCGACCCAGGGGGTAACGAAAATTAAGGATTGTAGGAGACGGTCTCTGATAGAGTGACAGTCA
>JBAVRC010001147.1:0-5237 GCA_049694615.1 Thermosynechococcaceae cyanobacterium
GGCGATCGCCCATCTCAATGAATTCAATATTTCCACAACCTTAGTGGTGACCCTCAAAAAAGGCTTAAACGACCACGAAATTGGCAAAATCATTGACTTTGCCCTGCAACAGAAATGCATCAGAGGGGTCACCTTCCAACCCATTCAGGCTGCCGGACGGTTGGAGGGATTTGACCCGAAACGCGATCGCTATACTCTCACAGAAGTTCGTCGCGCTATTTTAGAGCAAAGCCCTCATTTTCAACCCCAAGATCTGCTCCCTGTTCCTTGTCATCCTGATTCTTTAGCAATGGCCTATGCGCTGAAGGTTCAAGGCAAGGTTATTCCATTGACCGGACTGTTTGATATTCCGACCTTTGTCGATATGGTGCCGAATTCGGTTCTTTATGAGCAAAATCCTGAATTAAAGCAACGCATTTTCGACCTATTTTCCACCCGTCATTCTCCGTCCTCGGCAGCTACGTCTCTGAAACAACTCTTGTGTTGTTTACCCTTGATGCCTGCTCCCGAAGGGATTACCTACGAAAATATTTTCCGGGTGATGGTGGTCCAATTTATGGATGCCTATAACTTTGATGTGCGCTCAATCAAACGGTCCTGTATTCATATTGCGCACCCGGATGGGCGGATCATTCCGTTTGATACCTATAATCTTTTTTACCGGGAGGGAAGTGTAGGGTCTGAAATGGTAACTAAAATGAATCAAACCCTTGCCCCAGCCTAAGAATTAAGTCCTGTGTTAATCAATGATTTTAGAGCTACTGAACCATGTCACAAACTTCTGAACCCCATGAGATTTTTGAGATTATCATGGGCTTCCTATTACTTTGCGGCCTCCATGTTTTAGCCGGAATGCTGATCTTTGGGCTGGGTTTCCTGGCCAGTGCAATATTTGGAGGGTACAGCTTTGCACCTGTCTGGATGGTTGGTTCTATGGGGTTCTTGTTTTGGCAGTTGCTCTATGTTTTGCCGCTCATCAACTGGCTCAAACGCAGGGGCAAAATAGGGATGATGAAAGGGGTGATTATTGGCGCTGTCCTCACAGCGCTCTTGAATGGGTCTTGTGCACTTATGTTTCTTCGTCCTTGGGGTTAGGAATGAGGGTGAAAGCCTCTCTCCAATCCAGTAGAATTCAACTTTGGTCTGAGATCGCCTCACAGATTGCCATTGCCCTCTCGCAAAGTAGTCAAGGCTGTTTCCCAGAAATTACCTCAGGTAAAAAAGGTTAAACGTCATCGGGGTTAATCCCAATGTCCACAGTTCCTTTCATAAAGCGGGACTGCCCTTTATACGGATCTAGATAGTGGATGTTTTAGAACCTGCAATTTCGCTGGATGGGAGTAAAATTCAAACCAGAGGGTGGTGCGGGATTTGAGTCCGAAATATAGGAGATTGGCGATCGCACTCTCTGTGACGGATGTATTGGAGGAGCGATCACGCTATAATTTTGCACATTTAAGGTCTTTTTGCGGAGATTTTCGCAATGAGTTCCAGCATCCTCACCCTTGAAGAATTGGCTGAATATCTCAAATTTTCTCCAGAAGTGTTTTGACCCAAGCAAATCAAGGTAGACTTCCGGGTCGTAAAATCGAAGACACTTGGCGATCTCTCAAAGATGCGATTGATGATTGGCTTCGTACCCAAGATAGTCCTACGATTCTGCTCCAGCAAGCAGGAGTTTTTCCCGATGACCTAGCATTGGAAGAGATTCGCAAAACAATTTATGAAAATCGGGTTTGATCGGAAGTAGATGCTGAATAAATCATGCATATTCTCAATACAGATACCCTTTCTTTACGGGTCAAGCGTAGGGGATTGTTTAGCTTTGTTCTGAGTCTTTTTTTAAGAAGGCTCTGCTTGAATGACGGATATGTAAAATAGAGACTTGATTTGCTTCTACGACAAACAAAACTCGATAATTTCTGGTTTTTCCAACCCATAGCTGTCGAATCTCTTGATCAAATTCTTGAGCTTCAGGGGCAATAGTACAGCGATTTAGGAAAAATTCTAATGAGCGAACGGCTTCAAGTAGGTCTTCGTACCAAAGTTCGGCGGTTGCTGCGCTGATATTATCTGCAATCCACCGAAATGAGTCCTCAATTTCGCTCAAAGCTTGAGGCAAGATGTCAACTTTGTAGCTCATGCACTGGTCGAGTTCTTTAGTTTGTCTCGGAGTTTTTCCAGTGACTCAATTGCAGGTAGGGCCTGACCTTCTGCAAGTTCAGTTAATCCTCGTTGTATGCCTACAACTGTTTCTAGATACTCTAATCGATTTAGAAGCTCCTGATACCCCTCGGCACTTTGAACGACTAGTTCCGATACTCCGTTAAGCGTAAGGACTAAGGGGGATTTGGTTTCTTTCAAACGTCCCAAAAAGTCACTGGTGTTGCGTTTGAAGTTGGATAGGGAGTTGATATCTTGGCTTATATTGACCATTAGGGCACCGACATTAAATTTGATGCTAATTTAATGATGCACGGTTTATCTGGATTTTGCAAGGATGATCGCCTAGCCCCCAGAACCGCGATCGCAGACGCTAGCATTGGCAGCGGGCTCTAGTACAATCGCTTCCCAAAACCTCACATCCATCGAGATATTGGCGGAAAATTCGGTCGTTTGGATAAATTGTCAAACTAAAGCCTCTAGAATCATAGGGATATGTTGGCTTAGGACACATGGCAAAACTAAGGCCAGAGACAGCAGCATTCAAGAAGTCAAGATGGAATGGAGTTTTCTATGACTCAACAACCGCGCATTCCCGATTCGGCAACCTCGAAACGACTTTTGGACAATTTACGTCGATCGCGGTTGGAGTTGGCTGAAAGCAATTTGGAACTCGCTGAAATCAGTGCCTTGCTAGAGAATGATCTGAGGCAACAGCAGTTAAAAAGGGTTAGGGGTTCGCTCCAAAAGAATACTGAACGGGTCTAATGAGGCGATCGCCCCGTGAGGCTTTTGCTTAAGGGGTGCGATCACGGAAGGTTGTTTGAACGATCGCCCAGCCCCAGAACCGCGATCGCAGACTACAGCATTAGACTTGCGATCACAGTCCCAAACCCCGCTGACGATTTATCTTGTTAAGCGCTGATTGCAATTTGTTGAAATGGCTCACCTTCCTGATGTGGTGAAATCTGGATGATGACTTTCTGGTCGAGTTTATTTAGAAAATTGAATAGTCGTCCTTCAGAAAACAAATGATATTTGCCTTGCATGAGGAGGGAAACTTCAGACTGCTTAATATCTAATAAATCTCCAATTTCACGTTGTTTCAATTCGCGTTCTTTCAGGATTTGTCGAACTGAGTAGCCCAGTTGTGCGCGAGTCAACAGTTCATCTGCTGCGTCAAGATCCATATCGGCAAAAATATTACCGCTGCTTTCAACATAATCCTGTGGAGTTGATGGATTATTCATTATTTTGTACCCTTTTCCATTTCAAGTGCTTGTTTGAAGCGATTTTTAATTAAATCAACATCTTTTTGTGCTGTTTTAATGCCCTTTGGAGATTTTTTCTGAAAGGCATGGAGAACGTAGATTCGTTCTCCGATCTGAACGGCATAGACTGTGCGGTAGGTGTCTTTGTCGAAACGGGTTACGATTTCAAAAACTCCGCTGCCTAGACCTTTGAAGGGTTTGGCGTTATCCGGTGTACTGCCTTTCTGAACATCGAATAGAGAAACCCCGATATCTTGACGAACTACATCGGGGAAGGATTTGACCTGTTTGAGGCTATCTCCTAACCAGATTACTAATCTTATGTTTGGATCATCTGGGGCTGACAAGGGGTATATCTATAATATAAGTAATTACTTATATTATAGATGAATTGCCGTCAAGCGATCGCAGAATCAGATCAGAGAAGCGACAAGGACGATCGCCCAGTCCCAGAAACGCGATCGCACTCTCTGTGGTGGATGTGTTGGAGGGGCGATCGCAGACACTGACGTTAGAGGCGGCAGATGGTGCGATCACATTCCCAAACCCTGGAACGATTGAGATATTCGCGGGAAATTCGGTCATTTTGATGAATTGTTAAGCTGATAGCGACATGTTGGGTAACATAATAAGAAAATCAAGTGAGCAAGAACTCCAAACAACTGAGCAACCCTTTTTCCACTGGTGGCGGTGGTGGACACTTTGAGGCCCATGTCCAGGCTTCGTTTGTCGCTCTAATGCTTACTGGAGGGTATGCACCATGTCTTCCATGTTGGCCTATCGCAGAGATAAAGCTACAAGGAAAAATTGACGGATTTGATACCGACGATCTGATTGTTTTCGTTGAGAACAGCGGCACTAAAGAAAGGCAAAAACTTCTCGGACAGGTAAAGCATTCAATTAGCATCACCCAGGCTAATCATGCTTTCTCAGAGGTTATTCAGGCGGCATGGAATGATTTCAATAACCCGCATATTTTTACAAAAGACAAAGATATTGTCGCGCTGATTACCGGGCCATTAAGTGCAACAGATGCTCACAATGTGCAGTGGTTGTTGAACCAGTCCAGACATACCAAGAATGCGGATGAGTTCTACCGAAATGTTGAAAAGGCCAATTTTAGTCCGGCCAAAAGTCGTGAAAAATTGGGCGTTATCCAACACCACCTAAAACTAGCCAACAAAAATTTGGATGTTTCAAAGGACGAACTTTACTCGTTCCTCAATCATTTTTATCTACTTGGATATGATCTGGGGAAAGAGGTTGGCATTGTTTTGTCGCTCCTCCACTCTCATATTTCACAATTTAACCAACAATCTCCACAGTGGGTCTGGTCACGGGTTGTTGATATCGTCCAAACTTGGAATCAAGATGCAGGCACAATCATTCTGGAAAAGCTACCCCAAGACCTAAAGGATGCATTCAAGCAACCAGTCGTTGCATATATTCCAAAAGAATTAACCACAATTCAGGCTGAATCAGTTAAAACGGACTGGAGTCAGCATCCGTATGCTACCGATCTTGCATTAGCAAATTTGATTGGTAAATGGAACGAAAAGAAAGAAGCAGACACTTCAGTTTTAGAGAAGCTAACGGCTCAAAGTTATTCAACTTGGATTTTAAAAGCTAGGGAAGTACTTAATCTTCACAATAGCCCATTTTCGCTCCTCAACGGAATCTGGCAGGTTACAGAACGTAGTAATTTGTGGAATGCACTCGGTCAGTATGTATTTGATCAGCACCTGGATGTTTTCAGAGAATTTGCTGTGGCTGTCTTGACTGAACGTGACCCCTCTTTTGATC
>JBAVRC010001148.1:0-6496 GCA_049694615.1 Thermosynechococcaceae cyanobacterium
TCCAAACCCGCCAAGCTGGTGTTGGGTGTTCCCTTAGCCTTGGCGATCGCCGACTATTTACATCGGGTGCGGCCCCAGGTGCAAGTCGCCATTCCGGTGGCCCCCACCCTCACCCTTCAGGACTTGGCACGCTATGCCGATCCGGCTTTAAATTCCTGTGTGGCAGCGGTGCGAGGATGTAAGGCCCAATTAGTCGAACCAACGGGGGAACTGCCCTATTTTCTGACTGAAGGGGGGGCACAGGTATGGCTCTGGACCCAAGTTCCGGCCTATGAACCGTTGAGCCAATGTCGTCTTTGTATTACGACGGTCGGGGCGAACACCGCCGAACTGGCCTCTCTGGCCATTCCCATGTTGGTGATCATCCCCACCCAACAGTTGGATATTATGCGGGCCTGGGATGGGATTCCTGGTTTGTTGGCCAATTTGCCTGGGCTGGGTGCGGGGTTTGCGGCCTTGATCAATACCTGGGTGCTCAAACGCGGCTTAGGGTTACGGGCATGGCCCAATATTTGGGCAGGTCGCGAAATTGTGCCGGAGTGGGTCGGTCACCTGATGCCGGAGACTGTGGGCGATCGCGTTGCGGCCTTGCTGGATCGTCCCGATCAGTTAGCGGAGATGCGGGGTGCCCTGCAACAGGTGCGCGGTGAACCGGGAGCAGCCTATCGCCTTGCAGAGCTGGTGGCTGCCGTCTTATCGGACATTCCTCAATGAGGCGTCAATCGCTGAAATTGTCGCTGGAGCTGCCAAATGAGCCAGCCTAGTAACCCACACTGCAGCAGCAAACCCACTAAAATTTCGCCGATCAAAGGGTGGTCTAAATTAGTCAACGGATACCCAAACACCGTAAAAAGGGTTAACGCGGCTGGAATCTTATCCGGGGTTATGCCCAGCAAATTCAGAATGACCACCGGGATAATGTGCCAAATGCCTAAAAGCCCAGCGGCCCATGCCCCTGGATTGCGGATACGAGTGGTAAAGATCCATTGCACGGCCATTGCATCGATCGCAACCACCACTGACACCACTACCACAATCAGGATACAAACTCCGGGATACTCCCGTCCTGGCCCCAGGAGCAGCATCCAGGGAATGATTAAGGCATTGGCAATGATGACATTAAGGGCGATCGCCGAAACGCCGGGGCTACCATCCACCCAAACCAAATCTCGCCAAGCCCCCCTCCAGGAAAATTGCTCGCGCGTTTGACCCTCGCGAGCGGGATGGGAATATCGAAATCGCAACCAGTCCAAGACATCTTGGCGAAAGGGACACAACACAAAAATCAACACCAAAAATAGCCCCGTATTCAGACCACAGGTAATCGCGATGCCCAAACTGGATTGTTGGCTGAGACTGAGGGTCGAATTGAGGGTAAAACCTAACCCTAAGACTTCCAGAACACTGACTAGGGCATAGCTTAACCGTTTACTCATGATGGTGGACTTCGGGGCCAGAAAGCGCCTCATTAGCATGCGCCAGATGAAGAAGGTCCCTATGGCCAAAACCAGAAGGGTGAAAATATGAGCCAGCACAACATTCGATGCAATTGGAAGATAGGTCCATTGCAATTGAGGTTGCCCAAACGATTGAGTGGACTTTAGTTCAGACCAAACGGTCATGAAATTCCAGTTCATGTAAATGGGCAGACCAATCATCAACAATAAAATTGCAAACCCTAGGGCAACAGTGGACTGTTGAGCGGCCATTAATCGCTGCGCACTATTGAGCAATCCAAATAACAGGGCGACGCTGAAGAAGAAAGCTGATCCAGCCAAGAGCATTATATAAAAGCTGATTAAAATCGTGAAGGGAATTTGCCCTAAAATTCCCGCAATAAGATGGAGTGGAACGGTTAATGCAACAGCTAAGTAAGGCAGAATGGGAACGCCGAGAAGTTTCCCCAGCAAAATTTCACGACCGGGGCGAGGGCTAAGGCGTATAAAATTAAGGGTGCCTAGGCGATCTTCCTGGGTAATGTCATTCACCAAAAAATAACTGCCAATAATAATCAGACCATAGGAGATAAACCAGGTCATACTATTCCATAATCCAAACCAGTCTAGCTCTTTGTGCTCAGTCCAACGCACGGTTTGCCAGAAGGTCAAAAAGATGAGAATTTGTGGCAATAGGGAGAGTACAATTGTGGCTGTAATGCTGCGGGTCTTAAGACGACCGCGACATTCGCGCAAAAATTGTGGGTTCCAGTCTCCAAGAAGATTAAGCCAAGTGGATTCCATAAAGATTTTGCTAACAATGACGTGCCATGACAGCGATCGCAAGATTCACTTGAGGCGATCGCACTACGGATGCGATTGGGGCAGACGGTCTAACCAAATGTCTAAATCTGCGATCATTTGAAAATCAAACAACGCTTCGGCCAACATTTCTAGCTCTTCGCCAGAAAGACTCGTCACTTTGGCTATGAGTGTCTCAGGTAATCTGCCAACTTGATGGGCTAACTGCCGAAAGATCAGCCGTCGCACTCTTTCTCGTTCTTCCTCGCGCCCTTCCTCACGCCCTTCCTCACGTCCTTCTTCACGTCCTTCCTCACGTCCTTCGGCCTTAACTTCCCGATAGAACCGCGTTTCTTGAAGTGAAATGCCTAACATGGCTTCTGCCTCCCTCCGACTCATATCTGTGAACTTATAGACCAGTATTGTTGTCAGCATTTCTATTATGGCGCGGCTAGTCTCTGGAGATGCGGTCTGCTGCGATCGCACCAACAATGATCGGGCCACTTCCGGTGTACTGGCCTCATCAACATTGGTCAATGCCATCAACGCCACACCCAAGGGTAGTTGGTTAATGTCACCCAATTCATCCAAATAGACACGATGCACTTGATCGCTGTTTAACTGTGATCGATAGGGATGTGTTTCGGATTGTTCCGTTGAGCGATCTGGATAAATGATGACTGCTTGCCAGTCTGTAAAGCGGCTACGGTTGCGATAAAAATATAAAAATGACTCGCCAAATAATCGCTCATACAAAACTTCATCGCGTTGAAACTGTACTTCGCAAAAGTACACTACTCCAGGTTCAGAATCTGGAGGCAAAAATACCCCATCAATCTCAAACTTAGGTTCTTTTACCGTAACTGAATCGAATCGATACTGTTGGGCATTCAACGGTGCTATCTCCAATAACTCAAATAACAACGTTGGAGATTGCTGAAATAATTGATAAAAAATAGAATCTCGATGCATTAATTCAATCGTTTCTTTAACGCCTCTATGTTCTCCTAACGCGTGCCAAAAACGTCTCAAATCTCCTTTAAGCCGTGCGTTCGTAGCCCAATTTCAGGAAAATGTCTTCGAGACTGTCTTGGACTGGACTGAATTCGGTAATCGGAATATCGGCGAGAACGAGCGATCGCAACAGTTCGGCTAACCCTTCGTCGGACCCGGAAAATTGCACACAAACCTGTGGGCGATTAGGAATTGCCTGTGCGGATTCGACCCCATCACAGTCCTGAACCTGGGCCATGAGGGCGGTGGTGTCTCCCAAGGTTGAAATCAGGACTCGACGCAGATCGCCCCGACGGTAGAGATCTGGCAGGGAGGAGCTTTCGACCAATCGCCCCTGTTCCATGATGCCGATGGAGGTGCAGAAATCCTCTAAATCGCTCAAGATATGGGACGAAATAAGAATGGTCATGCCCTCTTTTTGCAACCCTTTCAGGGTGTCGCGAAAATGAACTCGGGCGATCGGATCCAGACCAGAGACGGGTTCGTCCAGCAATAGCACGGTGGGACGATGAATGATGGTCCGGGCTAGGCTGAGTCGTTGTTTCATGCCCCGCGACAGCTCGCTCACTAGGCTTTGTTGTTTATTGGCTAAATCTACTAAGGCCAAAACGGCTGTGATGCGATCGCTCAGGGCGGGTTCCTGCAAGTAATAGAGGCGGGCGAAGTAGTCGAGGTAGTTCCAGACGCTCAGATCGCCATAGAGGGGAAAATCGTCTGGCAAAAAGCCTAATTTGCGCTTAATGTCGAGATTCGCTTGTCCTTTCAGCAGCGGTGCTCCCTCAATGGAAATGCTGCCCTCCGTCGGTTCTTCAGCCGAGGCTAACATGCGGATTAAGGTGGTTTTGCCCGCTCCGTTGGGTCCAATGAGACCATAGATTTCGCCCCGTTGGACGTGGAGGTTGACCTGCTGCACCGCAGCTGTAACATCAAACTGTTTGGTCAGGTCAGCCGTAGAAATGACGGATTGATCAGTCATAGATTAGAGGAGACGTGCTCCTCTCAGCTTAATGGGTTAGTCCCTCTAGAAACTCAACCGTTATCGCAGGATTCCAATAAGATCCAGACTGCAAGCCGTTCAAAACGCCTCAAAACCTTATTACGCAACGGGTTGGGGGTATCTTGTCCGGCCCTGCACGGCATAACCCCTAGAATTCTTAATGACGGACATAAACAGCCCTGTTTTACAGGAGTAACCCGGAACGGGATAAGATAACTTAAGATTGTCGTAACAATTTAGCCTGTTTAAACGAAGTCTTCAATATAAGAACTAGGAGGATCATCTATGGCGCTCGTACCCATGCGGCTACTGTTGGATCACGCCGCTGAGAACGGTTATGGGATTCCTGCATTTAACGTCAACAACATGGAGCAGATCCAGTCCATCATGCAGGCTGCGAATGAAACCGACAGCCCCGTGATCCTTCAAGCCTCTCGCGGTGCTCGCTCCTATGCGGGTGAAAACTTTCTGCGCCACCTGATTTTGGCTGCGGTGGAAACCTACCCCCACATTCCCATTGTGATGCACCAAGACCATGGCAATGAGCCTGCAACCTGCTACTCGGCCATCAAGAACGGTTTTACCAGTGTCATGATGGACGGTTCGTTGCAAGCGGACGCAAAAACCCCAGCAAGCTACGAGTACAACGTCGCGGTAACCAGTGAAGTGGTGAAGGTGGCCCATGCCATTGGCGCATCGGTCGAAGGCGAGTTAGGCTGCTTAGGATCCCTGGAAACGGGGATGGGTGAAGCTGAAGACGGTCACGGCTTTGAAGGGAAATTAGACCATTCTCAACTGCTGACCGACCCGGACGAAGCGGTCGATTTTGTCGAAAAAACCCAAGTGGATGCCTTGGCTGTGGCCATTGGCACCAGCCACGGTGCGTACAAGTTCACCCGCAAACCCACGGGCGAAATTTTGGCCATCAGCCGCATTGAAGAAATCCACCGCCGTTTGCCCAATACCCACTTGGTGATGCACGGTTCATCTTCGGTGCCGGAAGATTTGATTGCCCTGATCAATCAATATGGTGGCGAAATTCCCGAAACCTATGGTGTACCTGTGGAAGAAATCCAAAAGGGCATCAAGTCCGGGGTGCGCAAGGTGAATATCGACACGGATAACCGTTTGGCGATCACGGCGGCGGTGCGCGAAGCACTGATGGCCAAGCCCAGCGAATTTGACCCTCGTCATTTCCCGAAGCCGTCGATCAAGTACATGCAAAAAGTCTGTGCAGATCGCTATCAAGAGTTCTGGACGGCTGGAAATGCCAGCAAGATCAAGCAAATCAGCTTGGAAGAATATGCCCGCAAGTATGCCAAAGGCGACCTGAAGCAAGTGGCTGCTGTGGTCTAGTTTCTTTCTCGAATGTGTTTGAAAGGGGCGAGCATGGCTCGCCCCTTTTTTAGTGCCACTTACGGCGAACTCATCAATGCCACCTGATGAGCCACTGCTGATCCCGTCGAACCATCTCCTATCGCCTGCAAGGAATCAGGTGGGTCAGTCTGAATGGCTGCCCTTGGATTGTTGAGGTGAAGATTGAAGAAGTCAATGTAACCCTTATAGCCCCCTTGAGGACCGCCTAAATTATAAAGAGTCGTAATCAGTGATTCTTGGTTGCGATCGCGATACCTCTCACGCAGGGCCACGCTGAAGTTGTGATCGTGTACGTCGAAATATTTGGTTACAGCAATTCCACTGCATGAAGTCTTGTTATTGCATATACTATCGCTGCATGTTTTAGGACAACCAGGACGGGGGGATGCGCAGCGAGGCGTACACTGGTGATAACACTGTTTCACGACTTTGTTTGGATTGGGTGCTACCTCGTCATAAGTCAGGCGCATCGGTACGAGCGTGGCACCATTTTCCACTTGCTGCAAGGCACTACCCGGCTGCCCCGTGATATAGCTGCCTTCGCACCGCATATTGTCCTGGTTTTTGTTGACAAAGGTGTTGATTTTTTCCTCCACATCGTAGGTTGTTTGCGCCTGGTAGCCCAGTACTGCATTGACCGTCGAAGACTGGCTTCGCCAATCGCTCTTACCAGCCTTTGGATCCTTCTGGTCAGGCAGCAGTGCGGTCAGTACCCCCAGCGACCCCCGCGACTGTCCGGCGAGAAAGATATTGTTGGGATCGATACGCAGCGTATCGGCGTGGAATCGCAGAAACTGTACTGCATTGGCAATGTCGGTATTGGGGGGGATCGCTGAATTACTGTCGGTGTCGTCGTAGGATGATACCGGAT
>JBAVRC010001149.1:0-13456 GCA_049694615.1 Thermosynechococcaceae cyanobacterium
TGCCAAACCTGCCGACCCCTATTACCGCACCGTTCGCCTCAAAGCGCTGATCTGGGATGACCAACAAGTGGCCATTCAAGATTACGACCCCAAAACCGGATCGCCCCTCAATCAAGCCACGGTTCAAGATGCCTTGGTGAGTTATTTGTATTCAGACCACCCAGCCCATGTTTTCAGCCCCAAGGCGGTGAATCGATACCACCTCTTAGGCACCCTTAATCAAGACGGACAAGGGGGCGACGAAACCCTGGCCATCATCACCATCAATCGCGGTACCCTAGAGGAAGCGGCACAGGTTTTACGAGAATTTGGCGTTGCAGGCGATATTCTGACCTTAGACGGCGGTAGTTCAACCTATTTATTTAATCCCCAGGTTGGGAACATGACCCTTCCCCAGCCTGCCCAATCCGATGACGATCCGAACCTGCGCAAGTTGCCCCATTTTTTAGGCTTTCGCGCCAAGCAACCTCACCGTTCAACCCCTTCACCCTCCCCAAGATCCAGTCCTTAGAACGGGTCAGCGATCGCCCTGCAAAGCGGCATCCGTCATTCCAAGCCACAAATCCTCCATGGATGGATAAGGATTCCCCTGAGACGAATGCATCCCCATTCGACAAACCGCCAGCTTCAGCCATCCCTTCGGGGCAGGTAAACCCCAAAGAGCAAAACGACATTGCCGCACAATAGCCTCTAACGTTATAGGCTGATGGGCTTGCGCAAACTGCGCCAAAACGGGCGGCAACGGTTCAGCAAATTCAACCTGCAAAAATCGTAAAACGCGGCCCAACACCAATCGATTTTCCGGGCTAGGTAACAACGCATCGAGACGATCCCACACGATCTGATCGCCCCAACGCCGCAATAAAAAAACAAAATCTAAAACCCAAAACAACAGCGGACCCATCTCCGCTACATGACCGCTTAAATGGGCGGTCAAATGAGCCAACATGGCATTGGGTTCCAAACAACACAATTGCGGCAACAGGCTGCTAGCAGGCGTTATCTCCTGCGTTAAAGACCAATGTTCCTTCCCTTCAAACAAGCGCACCCGATAATGCACATCGAATAACACCCGATCTGCATTTTTGAAATACACCGCATCCGTCGCGTCCAGATCCAACTGTTGCTTAAACCCCAATTGCTCGAAAATATGGCTCACCGTCTGGAGTTCATCAGGAGCGATCGCCCAGTCAATATCTCCAACCATACGGGTTGCCATACTGGGATAGATCTGATCGGCCAAAATCACCCCTTTCCACAACACAGGCTGTATCCCCGCCGCCTGGATTGGACCTAAAACGGCCCCCAAGGTCTTGAAAAACAATAAATTCCGCTGCAAAGAATAAAAATAAACATCTAATAACTGGCTCGCAACGGCTCTTGGCAACCGATCTAATAAGCCATGGCTTTTTACCCCATGAAACACCAAGGGTTGTAAACGATGCCGTTCTAAATCAACGCACGTTGCTTGCCAATCGAGATCGCTAGCCGCACTCAGTTCTTGCTGCGATCGCACCAAATCAACTGTACCCGGCTCCGCCAATGAGAGATGCAATAAGGATCGCAACAACATATCTAACCCGCACCAAAGGAGCCAGAGGGTCCCAGATAGGTCGCTAGGCGAGGCGAAAAGACCTCATAAATTAAGGTTAGCGGTTTACCGTCATGCCAAAACAAATAATAACGCCCCCAGAAGGGTCCCGTGCAGTCTAGGGCCGCTTCCAAAACGGTCGAATGTCCCCAAAACACATCCCGAATATCCCGATACAGTTCCATGCGGAGATCGGCCAAACTGGACCAAATCGGCAAGGATCGATTGTGCAAATACTCATCCACATGACTGGCTTCCCACCATGACGTGGCATAGGCCAGTCGCTGCCCTGACTCCGTTCGCAGCCAAACCTGCCGCCGCAACCTGGGTCCCGGCACCGCCTGAATTAAATCAGGGGCATGATCCATATCCATCCCAATCAAGGACATATCCACCACATCCACCGTCATGGCTTCCCCCGTCAGCAACTGGAGATTTCGTGTGGTCGAACCATCTCCCAAAAGCAGCATTTGCCAGGTAGGAGCCAGCAAATGAGACGAGATACCCGATTGAACCGAAGCCTGACCGCCTTGCCAACCCAGCGCTAAGCGCTGCCAATCGGCGATCGCACTCGTGTTTTTGTATTGAGACGCTGCGTTGATCTTCAAAGTGCTTTACAAAAGTTCTAATCCATCTGCATCATAGGCACAGATCGCCAAACTGCGCAAACGCAATCACCCGACAAGCCATAGAGAACAACGGGTTCAGTCGTCCCGGAATGAATTATTAATTTTTAGGTTAAGAATTATGAAGGACAAATTTACCCTGTGGAAAACTACCCCATTTCTGGGGAAAAACCTGGGGAAAAACCTGGGGAAAAGTCCCCTATCCTGTGGATTATATTTTTGTTTTCCACAGGCTGTGGAAAACTAGGTGTTTTTTTCCACAGTTTTTCCACAGGGGGTAGAGGCATTAAAGCCTTATACAGCAGCGATTTTAAAAAGTTTTCCACAGTTTCCACAGCCCCTACTATAACTACTATTTAAAATTTTTAAAAAGAGTAGGAATCGTTATAAAGACGCGGGTGGATCAAAATGGGACATGGGTAGGCGGATCCAGCGAAGGGTGGTAGGATGTTGCTCACCATGCCGTTGAAGTGGATTGTCGGTTAGCAGCAATGAAGCTAGTGTGTGCCCAAAGTGATTTAAGCTCAAAGCTTTCCCTGCTGAGTCGAGTGGTTCCGAGCAATCCAACCCATCCGGTTTTGGCCAATGTGTTATTGACGGCAGAAGCGGATCGACTGGGCCTATCGGTCTTTGATTTGAGCTTGGGAATGCAGGTGTGGATCCCGGCAACGGTTGAAGAAACAGGGCTGTTGACGTTACCGGCTCGGTTGTTCAGCGAGATTGTATCCCGGTTGCCCAGCCAGGATGTCCAAATTGAAACCCAGCAGTTGGCGGTCACGTTTGCCTGCGGGACTGGGCGGTATCAAATGCAAGGGCTAGGTGCTGAAGAGTTTCCGGTGCTGCCCATTTTGGCTGAGATTGACCCATTGCAGGTGGACACCATGGTGTTAACCGATGGTCTCCAATCCACGTTGTTTGCCTCCAGTACCGACGAGAGTAAGCAGATTTTGACGGGGTTGCATTTAAGCGCTTCCACAGAAGGGCTCGAAATGGCTGCAACCGATGGCCACCGTTTAGCGATCGCCCAGTTTCCAGATGCGGGTATGGCCGACCCGATGAAGGTGACGATTCCGGCAAGAGCGTTACGGGAATTGGATCGAATGTTAAGCCGGACGGGGGCAACCGTCGAAGTGCGATCCGATCCCACCCAAATTGTGTTTGAGTTGCAGTCGGAACAGGTGGTTGAGCGCCTCAGTTGCCGCTTGCTCGACGGCCAGTATCCCGCCTATCACCAGTTGGTGCCGAGTGTCTTCCAGCGCCAAATGACGATTGATCGGCAAGCGTTTCTCAGCGGGGTGGATCGGATTGCCGTGTTAGCGGCTCGCAAGAACAACATTATTCGTTTGCGGCTCGATAGCGACACTCAACAGCTCTTTTTGTCGGCTGAGGCCCCAGAGTTTGGCAGTGGCGAGGAGTCGGTTCCGGCGCAAATTTCGGGAGAGTCTGTTGAAATTGCCTTTAATGTGAAGTATTTGAGCGACGGGTTGAAAGCCATCAACAGCAGCGAAATCCAAATGCAACTGAATACTGAGACGATGCCTGCCATTCTGTCTCCCGTCTCTGGCCAAAAAATGACTTATCTCATCATGCCGATTCAAATTCGGAGCTAGGTCATGCCTGCAAAAAAATCTGGACCGCCGCCAATTGCTTATATTTTGGGGGGTTTAGCATTTTTCGGACTTTGTTTTGGGGTGCTGACCCATTTTTCTTCGAAATCACCCTTTTCCTCCCAAGATCCAGGACTCTTGGATTTTAATTCTGAGCGGGAGGCTCAACTCAGTACAGGGACAAAGATCCTATTTTCAGCCGTAACCTCACCGGCAAAGCTATCTGGGGTGGAGGCACTTGCGGCAGGGAATCGGACCGAGGCGATCGCTCAGTTTCAGCAGTCGTTACGTCAGAACCGGAATGACCCGGAGACGTTGATCTATCTCAACAACGCTCAGGCTGGGGACAAGCCCTACGGAATAGGGGTAAGTGTTCCCATTGCCTCGGATGCCAACGGAGCAGCGGAGATTTTGCGTGGCGTGGCTCAGGCCCAGCGGGAAATCAATCAAGTGGGCGGTGTTGAGGGACATCGCTTGCAGGTGACTATTGCAGATGACGGCAATGATGCGGCAATGGCCAAGCAGGTGGCGCAAAAATTTGTCGGAGATCCTAAGGTTTTGGGGGTGGTGGGGCATTATGCCAGCGATGTCACCTTGGCCGCAGGGCCGATCTATAACGATGGCAAGCTCTCAGTCATTTCACCCATCAGCACATCGGTCAAACTCTCTAACTTCAGTCCTTATGTGTTTCGCACGGTTCCCAGCGATTATGTGGCGGCGCGTGCGTTAGCCAACTACATGCTGAGTCGATTGAAATATCAGAAAGCAGCAGTCTTTTTTAATGCCCAAAGTGCCTACAGCCAATCCTTGAAAGGCGAGTTCTCCACGGCCTTGGCGTTGGAGGGCGGACAAGTGGTGGCCGAGTCTGATTTGGCCAGTCCTGACTTTAATGGGGCGCAAAGTGTCGCATCAGCAACTCAGCAGGGCGCGGAGGTACTGGCACTGTTGGGGAATACTGGCACCTTGGATAAAGCGCTACAGGTGGTGCAAGCCAATCAGCAGCGCTTGACGTTGTTGGGAGGGGACGATGTTTATTCCCCCAAAACCTTACAGGTGGGGGGCGAAGCCGCAGTGGGCATGGTGGTTGCGGTGCCCTGGCATATTCAAGGCAATCCCAATGCGATATTTCCCAAAAAGGCGCGACAGTTGTGGGGCGGAGATGTGAGTTGGCGAACGGCGATCGCCTATGATGCAACCCAGGCGTTGATTGCAGCGATGCGGCAAAGCCCGAGCCGGGAAGGGGTGCAAAAAGCCCTTCGCTCTGCCGATTTTTCAGCGACAGGGGCATCGGGAAGGGTACGATTCTTGCCCTCTGGCGATCGCAATGCCCCGATTCAGTTGGTCAAAATTGTGCCGGGACAGCGTTCGGGGACAGGGGTTGATTTTGTGCCGCTTAGATAGGGTGGTGCAAGGGGAAATTTCCAAAAACCTTGTTCTATCTACGATGTATCGGTTTTTCCCATGATGCTGAACCTGTGCTACTGAAGAGAATTGTTAATGTACAGTTAATAAATTTGCTTCTCAGGCGTTTTCATAGTACAAATAGAAGCACAGATGTTCCCTGTATGGATAGAGCTTTAATTCTCTGACTGTCAGTACTGGTTGTGCAGACAGTTGTTCCCTTTAGATGAAAAAAGCTGAGTTTTGTCAAATGGTCTTGTGCCACGGCTTTAAAGCCTGAACGTTCTTTGCGGGGCAACTTGCAAAGTTAAGGACTTAAGGTTTGGTTAAGACGGTGAATATCATCTTTTTGCCCTCATGAGTTCATTGTTATTAAACTCACGAGAACAGACTTTTATGTAAATTTTTGCCTAGCAAGTATTTTGCGATAGGGCTTTAGGCTGGTTTCCAATCGAATATTAGACTCAACGCATGGGGAGATAATCGTTATGGTCGAAACAATTTTGCCGGGAACTTATGTAACGGTGCGAGATGAGGCGCTGATTAGTGCGGGCAGAGTGATTTCTGGCAATATTGGCATCGTGGGAACCGCAACCAAAGGCCCAGTTGATGAAGTGGTTATTCTGGGCGGTTTTTCGGAAGCTAAAGAGATTTTTGGCGAAGTGGGAGAGAGCGAAACCCTCACCCTGATTCGGGCTTTGGAACAAATTTATAACAATGGCGGCAATACCGTGTATGCCGTCCGGACTGCCAGTGCGGCAGCGACGGGTGCAGCATACCAATTGAAAAGTGCCGCCGATGCCAATTTAGCCAAACTACAGGCCAAAACCCCTGGTACTTGGGGGAATGACCTGCTCATCAAGGTGGGGGCTGCCGATGCACCCAGTTTTCTCCGAGAAACCTTACCGTGGAATGCGGCCACCCTCCATCGCACGAAAGTGGTCAAAGACAGCGGACTCAATAACATTACGGTGGTGCAAAAGAGTACGGGTTTAACCCTACGGTATGCCATCGTCTATGATGTCCCACCGGATAATACCCAGCCCCAGGCGGGGATTAACACAACCACCGGCGCATTGACCTTTACGACTTTGGCAGGGTTTGTTCCGGTTGCTGCGGATACGATCATTGCGACCTATGAGGTTCCCACTGCAAATAGTCGGAAAGTTGAATTGATCGATCAAACGGTCAAGGAAACCTATACCATTGCCGATGCCTCTCATCTGGCCAGCCTCGTGAATCAAGCTTCGACGTTGGTTTTTGTTGATTCAGCCAGCGAAACGGCCTTTTTTAACCAGTTACCGAAAAATACCAACCTCAATGGCGAGAAATTCGGAACAGGGTTGAGCGGTCATACGGCAGGAAATGATGGGGCAGATGCTACCGCGACGGACTATAAAGATAGTCTGGCAAAGCTGGAAAACGAAATTGTCAATATTGTGGTGCTAGCTGGACAGGATGTGTCCAATGCCCAAATGGTAACGGCTCTGGTGGGGCATCTCAACACCACGGCAGAAATCAGACGAGAGCGGATGGCGGTTATTGGGAGTGGATCGGACGATGTTAATACCATTGCAGGCCATTCTCTGGATAGCGAACGGTTGATCTTTGTTGCGCCAGGGATTCGGGTTTCCCCGCAGTCCACGCTATCAGGTGCTTATACAGCTGCCGCGATCGCCGGACTTTTGTCTGCTCTCCCCGTCCAAACGAGTCCGACGAACAAGCCGTTGAATATTCCGGGGTTGTCGGCGGAATTTAGTTCATCGCAGCTCGAAAAGTTGGTCACGGCTCGGGTGCTAGCCATTGAAAAGCGAGATGGCATCCGAGTGGTGAAGGGGATTACGACCGCTACCAATTCGGCTTGGCATCAAATTACAACCCGCCGCATTGTGGACTTTGCCATTTACGGGGTGCGATCAAGCTGTAACCCTTACATTGGCAAGCTCAACAACGAGCGGGTGCGCGGAGCCATGAAAGCCACCCTGGATGCGTTTTTGACTCGGATGGTCCAGGACGAAGCCCTGATTAGCTACGAACTTGATGTGTTTGCAACCCGCGCCCAAGAGATTGCTGGCGAAGCGATTGTAACCATGACGGTGCGTCCTACCTTCAGCATCGATTTCGTGAAAGTCACCCTGTATCTGGGCTAAGGCTCGGTCGCTCCATAACCTTTTTATCCTGCCTTGAGGAGAATCTATGCCCAATACCAATGTGTTTCGAGGATCTGATGCCAGCCTTGTCTTAGCGGTCGACGATAGTGCCACGGTTGAAGGCGGTTTGGCGGATGGTTTGATCAGCGAGTATGAACTGTCCAATGCGGTGGGACGACTGCAAAATGTGCAGGTAGCGGTCCAAAACGAGTTGAAGCCCTATCACGAAATCGGCAAGCGTTTTCCCACAGAACTGCGTCCCGGCAATATTAATGTGTCAGGGTTTGCCGAACGGGCCCATATTAATGGTGCACTGTTGCGTTTGTTGTTGGGCGATGGCTCCAAAAGTCCGCCGCCCGGCGATGTGATCGCCCAACCCGCGTTCAACATTGTGATCAATGTTAAAAATCCGGCGCTGCCCGATAACAGTAGCAAATTGGTCCTGTTTGGCGTCAAGTTTGAAAGCTGGAATTTCAGCTTGCCAGAGGACGATTTTGTGATGGAATCGGTGGCCTTCAGAGCCTTGCGGATCAGCAGCGAGGAGACCAGTGGCTAACTTGACCCCCGAAGAACTGTTGGCTGGAGCGGCGATCTCAGTTGACGTCGTGATTCCGAGTCATCTGTTGCATCCCGGTCATCCCCATTCCTCCCTCGGTGAAGCCCAGGGCAAGGGGGTGCAGCTCCGTCCCCTCAGTATTGGAACGTTTCAATTGATTATGAAAGCGGCTAAAAGCGATGCCAGCTTAATTCCGTTGTTGATGATCAAGGAGTCGATGGTGGAACCGACCTTATCCCTCGATCAAATCAAAGGTCTGCCCTTGGGGTTGGTCAGTTTTCTCATTGAGCAGATCCGGTACATCAGCGGATTTACCGAAAAAAAAAGTCCATTGATGAGTTAAAAGCGTCCCCCTTGGTGCAAGCGAGTTATCGATTGGCAAGGGCGTTTGGCTGGACTCCCCAAGACGTTCAAGCACTCACCATGTCCCAGGTCTCGATTTATCTGCAAATGCTCACAGCAGAGGCGGAACAGCAATTATGATGCCGAATGTGTTTGAGTCTCTTACCCAGAGCGATCGCCTTGAACCCTCTGAATCCCAGCAGGCGAAACTGGCCGACTTGGGTGCCGTTCTCCGGCATGATTTTGGGCGCTTGATGGGGAATGACCGGAAAGCATTTTGGCACCTAGAGACCTTACTCCCGGACTCTGGCGCTGCAATCCGAGCAATCAGTACTGATATTGCGGCATTTTTGCAGCTCAATGCCGAATTTATGGCCCTTGAGTCTCAACTAACGACGGGTTTTATCCCAGCGTCTTGGGGGAGATCGCCGGATCAACCGGAAGAGAGTTTTTCCAAACCGTTTGAGCCGAGGCCAGCCAGTCCATTGAGCGGAATTGCCCCAGTCGTTCGCAAAGACCATGCAGAATCCCCGCAGCGGCTAAACACGCCCCCAGATCCCCTGCCTCACTCCCTGTCCTGGCTCCCTCAAGCTGAGGAATTGGGGGAGCAAAGTTCCTCAGTTGTTGCGGATCTCGTGCCAGCGGGAACCGAGGGAGATCCTTGGAACCCCGTACAACAACCTGTGCAGCCTGAAATCTCTGAGCGCTCGCACCCACATGCTGATCAGTCGACTCCCTCTGACTGGAATCCAGGGTATTTGGGAGCTGAATCCGGCGTAGTCGCGACGGATCAAACGGTTGCTCGGGCACAGACTTCTTCTGTTTCAGGGATGAAGGGACTCAAAGATCTGGTCCAAGATCTCGCCCAAGGCGATCAATGGACAAGGTTTTTAGCCCCTGATCCTGCGCCTGAGCCATGGCGTTACCATCCGTCCGATATTGCACCCTTTGACTCCGCTCAGGGCGCAATATCCAGCGGGTTGAGCGGAGTCGAAGCCAGCGGTCGGTTATTTCCCAGAACTCATCTGGACAATTCGGCCAGCGAGTTTGCTGAGTTCCTTTCACAACCGCTTTTGGACCATAGGGAAGCGTTCAGCGGCAGGGAAACTGAGGTTTCTCCCCGTCACTTCGATGGGCCGAAGACCGTGGGCAAGGATCCTAATCCTAAATTGAACGACAGCCCCAGTGGGATGGGTGAGGTTGATGTGGAGCAGCTGATGGAGGCGATCGCCCAAGCGGTTCAAGCAGACTATCGTCGGTTTTATGGCGAGTAGCAGGAGTTCAATATGGCCGTCGAATTAGCCGGAATTCAACTCAATCGAGTTCACAAAATTTCCACATTGGAAAAGGCTGCCCTGGTTCATCACCGCATCCCAGGACTAGAAGGCAACATTGTCCAAACCCTGGGGCGAGATTCGGTGCAGTTGCAAATTGAAGGCATTTTCTATGGGGCCACGGCTGCGGAAGATTTAGAAGGACTGCGGGAGGTTTACAAACAACGCGACCCGGTGGATTTTCTGGCTGAAATTGTGGGGCAATCCTATTTCGGGCAGGTGATGGTGGAGCGCTTTGAAGTGCAACAACTGGCCCAAGACCCGGACCAGTTCAGCTATACCCTGACCGTGGCCGAATTTGTCAAACCGCCTGAACCTGAAGTTGCAGCGGCAGGATTTCCCGATGTCGATACGTCGATTCTGGACGAAGCCCAGAGTTTTATGGATATTGCCACCTTGCCGGATCTGCTGGGTTCAGTCCCCGAAATTGCCAATCCCCTCACGCCCTTGAGCACGGCCTTAGATGGCGTTAAGCAAGCCATGGAACCTCTGGATGGTGCCACGGCGGGGTTGAAAGAACTCTTTGGAATTCCGTGAAAAGCTTGCGACTTGTGGTTTGTCCCGGCGATTGAAATTGTTTTTTATGGTTACAGGGGTGATCCGTTGTGCCTACCCTTCTCGAACGACTCCCAGATATCTCAGCTCTTGACGGCGAATTGGGTCAAGTGCTGAATCAATTGACCAATCTTGCGACTAAGGCACAGGATTTTTCCTCCGGCGATTTGCAGGCTGTCTTGGCCGCAGGGGAAAATTTGCCCATTCCCGATAGCTTTGCCTTGGTGTCAGGTACCGTGACCCAATTTGGCGATCTTCTGCAACGCCTTCCCGATGATCCAGAGGAGATTACAGCTGTACTGAAGGCGGGGTTAGAAGAACTCCTGTCCAGTTCTAGCGGGTTAGGCGAGTTAATCAGTCCCATCACTCAGATCTTGGAGACGATTGCGCCCCTGTTATCGAAGTTTGAACTGCTCACCGCATCGGTGACTCGGATCAATACCTTCACGAGTGGATTGACCGATCAAGTGGGGAGCTTAAATCTGGCAAACTTGCCAGACCAACTGGCCTATTTTGCACGGGTGTTTGAGAGTTTTCCAGAGGCGGCTGCGGTCTCCCCCCTCAAAGAACTCAAGGCCCAAGTCGATGCCCTCAATACTTGGTTGTCTGCCACGCCCACGGGCCTCACTCAACAATTTTTGACCCAAATTCAGGCACTGGCCAATGCCTTACCCCTACAACTCACGGCAGCTATGCAGGTGGGACTGGATGCGATCGCCCTCATCGAGACCCCTCTAACCGGCCTGAACCCGTCCCAGTGGTTGGACCCATACAATGAAGCGCTAGCGGCGGTAGAAGCCCTGGATTTAACGGATTTTAGCCAGTTGAATGCCTATGCCGCGATTTTAGATGCCCAAATTGCCCAAACCACGGCGATCGCCACGCCTTTGACGCAGAACATCCAAACCGCCCTCAGCCGCCTGGAACAGTTCGATGTCACGGCCTTTGCGCAAAACTGGCAAGATGCTTTTCAAACGATTCTCAATACCATCAGTCCGGCAACCCCCAGCATTTTGGCCAAACTATTTAACCAAATTGAAAAACTGGTGGGCAGCATTGAGATTGGTCCCACCGCATCGATCCTGGCCGGATTAGAAGAACAGATTAATGGGTTGTTTGGGGAAGTCAATTTTACGGAACTCACGACGGAGATTGAGACTCTGACGACCCAAATTACGAGTGCGGTCAATACGGTGGATCAGGCCCTCGTCACGGTCGCCACCTTTTTATCCAACTTGGCGACTGAACTGCGCACCCTCATTAGCAAAGTAGACTTACCCAAATTGCTGAATCAGGTTAAAACCGAATTCGACCAACTCAGCGCCCAAGTCAATAGCTTACTGTCCCAGGTGAACCAGATTCCGCAACAACTGAATGCCCTAGCCAATGAGCTGAAAACAGATGTTGAGGGGTTGGATATCAATGACCTTAAGGATTCAATTAGCGACCTACTAGGCGAAATAACAGGCGTCTTAAGCGACCCGCAAATTCAGCAAATCCGACAGGAGGCCCAGCAGGGCATTGATGCGATCGCCCAAAACCTGGCCAGTGTGAGCCTTAAGCCCATCTTTGATCGGGTTGTGGCCGAAATGGGAGAGGTCAAGAGCAAACTGGCTGCCGTGGATGTGTCCCAACTCAATGAATTGCTCAAGGAAGCCCTGAAAGCGGCACTCGCTGAAATTACCGACCTCAACTTTGCCCAGGAGGTCGCCGATGTGCTCAAACAAGCCTTTCAAGAGATTTTGAGTCGGGCCACGGGCCTCATCCAACCCCTTCAGGAAAAGTATCTCGAAATTCTGGAGCGGATCACTGCCTTTGAACCGGGCACTTGGGTGGCCCAGAACCTGACGCCGCCCTTTGAAACCCTGTTGGCCGAACTGCAAAAAATTGAACCCGCCAAACTACTCGAACCGTTAAAAGCCCTTTATGAAAGTGTTTTGGCCCAACTTGAACCCCTCAGCCCCGCGACACTTCTGGCCCCCCTCAGCGACTTCCACGGCCAATTGTTGAGTGCGCTGCAATCCCTCTCGCCCCAGGATTTAATTGCGCCCCTGAATGCACTTCTGAGCCAGGTGACAGGAATATTGGATCAACTGGGGATTGAAACCTTTATTGCCACCATTCAAGACTCTGTGGGCCAGATCAATACCTTGATCGGCAACTTTTCGGTGGGAGAGCAATTGCAAAATACCGATTTTTTTGCCACCTTTACACAGCTTCCCAACCAAGTTGATCGCTTACTTCAAGATGCTGAAACGCTGGTCGATCAATATCTGGATCGGTTGGTGGAGGCTATTCCGACGGTAGATATTGGCATTCTTCAACCCGCCTTGGACCAACTGACGGGGGCGATCGCCACGATTGAAGGCCATATTTCTACCCCTGCCGTGCTCACCCATCTGCAAGATCTCACCGCCACCCTGAATCAGCCTGCTTTCCAGGGTGGAGTCACGGCGCTGACCCAGCGCTGGGTTGCGCAAAAGACCCGTTTTGCCAGTGTGACGCCCCCACCGGATCAACAATTGCCCTACAACGCCTTAAAGGTCAAGTTGCAAGTCCTCAGTCCTATCCAGGTCTTGGGAACGCCTGCGGCCCTTGTAGATCGGATGAGCGCGGCCATTGCTACCTTACAGGCCAATCTGACCCGACGCCAACAGGGACTGATCAACTTACTCGACCAAAATCAATCAAAACTCGCTGCACTGTTGCCCACGGAAGCCACTGCGGCTGGTTTTAAGCAACTGTTGCGCGATGCTCTAGAGGAGCAAATTGGCGCACCAGCGAAGGCTGTGGTAGAAGTGCTCAAAGCCCAACTGGCCCGATTCGACCCCTTGTTTGAGCTGCTCAAGGGAGTTGTGTTGAAGTTGCGATCGCCCCTAGAGGCCCTCACCGTGATTCCCAACAGCATTGGCCAGATTGGCGATGCACTGATTCAGGCTAAGACCAAAATTACAGCCGTGAATTTAAATTTTTTGGCCGATGAACTGCAAGGCGTCATTAATGAGGTGATTACGCAATTTAGTGCCCTCAATCCGGCCAGTTTAGCGAGTAGTCTGAACACGACCTATCAAAACATGCTCAAAGCCCTCGACACCCTTTATCCAGCCGCCGCCATCCAAACCGTGGACGATCTCTACCGCAATGTGGTGCTCACAAAGCTGGAGGCACTCCATCCAGACGAGATCCTTGCTCCACCCTTGAATGAGGCGTTTAAGAGCATTTTGGACCTCCAGAAAGCGTTTGATGTGAGCCAGATTTTTGATGTTCTGATCGAGAAGTTCGACACCCTAGGCC
>JBAVRC010001150.1:0-2618 GCA_049694615.1 Thermosynechococcaceae cyanobacterium
ATCTAAATAGCGCGGATTGACCTCAATGGAAACCTCAGCCTTGGGGTCGAAGGTGAAATGACTGTGCAGCACATCCCACAAACACTGCACTTGAGTGAGCGAAAGGTAATTGGGAGTACCGCCGCCCCAGTGAAGTTGATGGACTTCTCGCCGCTTGTCCACGAGGGTTGCTACTTTTTCAATCTGGCAAGTGAGGTAGTCGAGGTAGGGTTCGGCAACGCTTTTGTGTCTGGTAATCACGGTATTACAACCGCAGAAGTAGCAGGCGGTTTCGCAAAAGGGGATATGGCAGTAGAGGGAGAGGGGGGTGTTTTTATAATTGCCGATGGCGATCGCCGCGTTGAAATTGATCGGGTCAAAATCTGGGGTCAGTTCCGTCGCCGGGGGATAGCTTGTGTAGCGAGGCACCGGGCGATCGTATTTTTGGAGCAAAGCGGGGTCAACCACCACATCGGGAGACAATAAAGCCATAGGTGAATCTCAACTAAGCAATGGACAAAAGGAGGGGCGCACGGCTGTGCGCACGGTTAGGAACTGGAACTCTAAATTGACTTATTCGGCTGCGACGAGAGCCACGGGATGCCCCTTGACTTGCTCTGTACTACCGGGCCGATCTTGACGGGTGACCAGGTCGAACACATGCTCCCCGATCGCAGCCCGCACATCCGCCTCTAACTCATGCATCACATCGCGGTTGAGTTGAAACGCAAGATTCGCTTCCGCCACAATCCGTTGAGCCAACGCATCATCCACCGGGAGACTATTAAGCGCATCCCGATAGGTCCCCTTAAAGGCCCGTCGCGCTTCCACCGTGGGAATCTGCTCAAACTCATGGAGCCTGGTCCCTTCCTCGGGGGGTAAATTCAGGGCTGATCGGGCAATATTTCGTAAACTCTGCCCACCGGACAGATCGCCCATATAACGGACATAGGCATGGGCCACCAGCAACGCTGGATCCGTAGCAGCCACTTTGCGAATCCGCTCGACGTAGACCTGGCCAGAGGCTAAAGGTGCAATGGCTAAACGCCAGTCCTCGCCGTAATAAAAGGCCAGGTCTTTTTCCAGTGCTCCCTGACGATCTAGCTCAGGGAAATAAATCGGCCCCACCACGGGATGATGCTGGTAACGGCGTAGTTCTTCTTCTAATGCCACGTAAACAAAATACAAATTGGCCACCAGCTTCCGAAATGGCTCCCGCTCCGCAATCCCTTTCAAAAAGCACTTCATAAATGCGGTGTTTTCAGCCATCGTGTGGGAGTGTTGCGTGCCTTCACGAAGCCGCGTGGCTAAATCCTGACTCATGGTGAATCCCTCGCCTTCAGGTAAAGTTCTATTACTGTTTCATAACTATATAGCGATTAAAGGGTTAAATAAAAGGATGTTCTCACAACTTTACAAAAAAGACCCATGATTGCAGCACCTCCAAAAGCCACAGCAGGTTCCCTGCCAGACCTTCAGAAGCCTGTGATTCAAGAGACGCTCCTCGTACCCCGGTTTTACACCACAGATTTTGATGCGGCAGCTAACCTCGATCTCTCGTCGCAGGAGGCCGAGTTACGCACGATGTTGGCCGAAATGCAGGCGGACTACAATCGCTATCACTTTGTCCGGGATGAATCCTTTAAACAATCTTGGGAACACATTACGAGCGAAGCGCGGCAAGCGTTTATCGATTATCTGGAGCGCTCCTGTGTGTCGGAGTTTTCGGGGTTTTTGCTATTTAAGGAATTATCACGCCGCACGAAGACTCAAAGCCCACTGCTAGCGGAGATTTTCCACCTCATGGCGCGGGATGAAGCCCGTCATGCGGGGTTTCTGAACAAGGCAATGGGTGACTTTAACCGTTCGTTGGATCTGGGTTATCTCAGCAAAGAGCGCACTTATACGTTTTTCCCAGTGGAGTGGGTGATGTATACGGTCTATCTTTCGGAGAAGATTGGCTATTGGCGTTATATTCTGATCCACCGCCATCTCCAAGCCCATCCCGAAAACCAGTTTTACCCGTTATTCAAGTATTTTGAACCCTGGTGTCAGGATGAAAATCGTCATGGCGATATTTTTAAGGTGTTGCTGCGATCGCAGCCCAAGCTCTGGCAAACCTGGCAATCTCGCCTCTGGAGCCGCTTCTTTTTGCTGACGGTGTTTGCCACCCATACGCTAACCGTGCATGAGCGGGCCAATTTCTATACCTCCCTGGGCTTAGATGCCACAGCCTTCGATGAAGATGTGATTCGCCGTACCAATGAAACGGCGGCTAGAGCTTTCCCAGCCGTGTTAGATACGGAGCATCCTGATTTTTTTGCCCGACTGCATCGGTGTTCTGACCATAACTTGGCGATCGCCCAAATCGAGCACACAAATCAACCCAAATGGCTCAAAGTCTTACGCAAACTTCCGAAGCAACTGGCTATTTTAGGACATCTCACCCGGATTTATTTCCTGAAACCCATTGACGCGGAGGCCGAGCAGGGCACTGTCCGTTAAATATCTCACTTGTTCAACCTTTTTGCTTAAGACCAATTGCGTTGGATCAAGTCCTTGAGGAAATTGGATATTGGAGTCGTAGTTCTTCATCCGACTATGAGCTAGCTCATAGACCGATATCAGAATGCTTGAGA
>JBAVRC010001151.1:0-2146 GCA_049694615.1 Thermosynechococcaceae cyanobacterium
GTTAAGTAGGGCTTGCTGAAAAAGTATTTGGAGGCAGCTTAGAGGGGTCCCAAAATCAAGAAGGAGTTGAGCAACGTTTCTAGAGGAACCCTTGGAGCAATTGAAAAGGGTTTTGATGTTGAGATTATGCCTCCAAACAGCACACCGTGCCCACCCCAAAGGGCATGGTGTGCCCGATGAATCTGCCAAGGAGACAAAAAAAGCACCCCAAAAACCTGCCGGAGCAGGCGTTGGAGATTCATGACCAAAAAGGTCACAGCAATGGTCGTTTCGGCAGTGGAGGCGAGCTTGGCCATGACGCGAGCAAGACTAAACCGTCGTTTGGCTTGACCAAACTTACCCTCAATGTGATTGCGAATTTTCTCATCTTCGCGAGTTTGTTGACGCAAAGCCGCTTTTTGGTCTTTTTGGGGTCGTCCTAAGGGTGGCCCCATGAGTCGGATGTTGCGCTGGGCACACCAAGCGCGATTGGCTCTGGTGCGGTAGATCTGGTCAGCATAAATGACCTCAGGATAGTAGTCGTGGCGAGCTTTATAAGCCTCGGCTTGTTGCTGGAGGTCCCCGGATTCGTTGAGGTTATCCCAACGGAGATGGTCGAGAAAGACAAACCCATCCTCATTACAACTGGCCGAAAACTTGGCCCCAAACTCGACGGGTGTGCCTGCTTTACCGCGCACAATGGGTCGTACATGGGGTTGAGCAATGCTGACAATGCGATCATCGATGCGATGGGTAACGGTTTTATACATCCATTCCTGTTGCCGAAACACCTCGCTCACCACGAGCAGGGTTTGATAGTGGAACCGACTCAAGCCCGTTAACGATGCGCCTGCCCTTAAGAGTGCATCAATGTGGGCCAGATTCCGACGCACATAGTTGAGCTGTTTTTTGATGGCTTTACGGCGTTGTTTTCCTGATCGTTTGCGTTTGCGGGAGGCATTGAGAAAATCGCGCCGTGCGGTTTGCCGATAGGTTCGAGGCTTTTGGGGTACTTCATCTTTGACCTGGGCATAGAGTTCATCCATGATGGCTTCGGTGTGTTCTCGCCCACTGTTGAGCAATCCCAAATCCGTCGGATAATGGATATCCGCAGGCGCACAACTCGCGTCAATGATCAGCTTCCCTTTATTGCTGACCTCAGGCTGCTGCGCTTGGCGGGTCTCAGCTTCTATCGAGTTCCCACTCTCACCGACTACGCTTGAGTCTGGGTGCGCCGATGGAGTTTCTTGTTCCGATTGCGTCGCTGTTTCGCAGGGCGGTTGCGATTGGGCCATTGCCCGTTCTACCATCCGTTCATTCACCCGTCCGATGAGGGACAACGGGAGGCGCTTCCGAAAATGAACCAACATTGATGCCTCAAACGGCGGCGTATTACTGTACTCCTCAAATCCCAAAAAGTACTGCAGGTATGGATTCTCTCGAATTTGTTCTACCGTTTCTGCATCGCTGGTTCCCAACCGTTCTTTGATGATTAACGAGCCCAGCGCAACCTGAAAAGTCTTGGCCGGTGCCCCCTGGGTTGGGCTAAAGCTCTGGGCATATTCTGATTCAAACTCGGCCCAAGGAACCAACTGCGCTAGTTGTACCCATCGGTTTTCATGAGTGAGGCTTCCCGCAAAGCTTAGCTTGAATTGCTCTGCTGATTGGTCGCTGGGTGGCACAAAACGGTACATAGGCCAGTTCAGATGCAAGGGTTTTACGGCATTTTAGCCATTTCCCTTGCACGTGCCCACCACTCCATTCACCTGAATGCCTTATTTAACATATCGTCTGGGGTTTTTAAGCAAGCCCTACTTAATGCGGCTTTGCGAGCATTTGCTCAAAATAAGGTATTGGGAGTCCGAACGCGTGCATTGCTTTAGAGGTTGGGATTTAGAGATTGCTCATTTTCGGTTGCAAATTCAAGCCATTCTCAAAGATAGTCCGAGCCTTAAACGCTATTTGCATGAGCAATTTGCGCTTGAATACGGTAACGGACGAAAACTCTTCCTCAAAGCCACCGGACTCAATACAATGCTCGTTCCTCAACAACCTGAATTTACTCTCGATCAAGCGCTAGATGAAGATTGGCTGCCATGGCAACCGGAATAAACCTTGTTTTATTCCACATTGATAGCAATATCAATAGGTTGATCAGATGTTTGGC